>JANWZE010000075.1 GCA_025054955.1 Blastocatellia bacterium
CATTTCATCCAACACTAGCCAGAGTGTTCGGATGGCTCGCTTCAGCACCGACGTGAATGCCACATCAAAGACAAATCCTTCCTGCTTGAGCAAGCGTCCGGCTTGACGCGCCTCTTCGATGCCTTTTTCAGACAAATCCACGTCGGTCCAACCCGTGAAGCGATTCTCCTTATTCCAGATGCTTTCACCATGCCTGAGCAACACCAGCTTGATCATAAAGCCTCCTCAGAAAAAGTGGCACAGGCACTGCTGCCTGTGGCATTTTTCATCGTTTCTGGGCGCCGTCCCGCACGACATGAACAACTCCCTTGAAGATAACATTTTCATCCTTCGTGGCGTGCTGTTGCACATGAGCGATTCCCTTTGGGTTCATGCAGTACACGATACAACTCGCCAATATCTATGTTGCGTCCGGTGATCAGCGCTGCGATTTTCCGTGACGCGGGCAAATGCCAACCACCAAGCAACGCCGCCACCGCCAAACTGCCACCGCCTTCGACAACCATCTGTTCCCGTGCCAGACATTCCACAACAGCCTGCCGAATGCTTTCTTCGGAAACTAACCAGATGTCATCCACGAAGCGACTAATCAACGGAACGGTCATCGCCCCCGGAGCGATATTGCCGGCCAGCGCATCGGCCATCGTAGGCTTCTCTTGCACCGCCACAATCGAACCAGCGTGAAACGCATGATACATGGCCGGCGCATGTTCCGGCTGTACACCGATGAGCCGAATCCGTGGATTGATCGCCTTGGCCATCATGGCCACGCCGGCCAGCAATCCGCCGCCGCCGGTTGGGACCAAAATCGTATCCAGGTCAGGGACCTGCTCAAGCAATTCCAGCGCAATCGTTCCCTGGCCAGCAATAACCTCAGCATCGTCATAAGGCGAGACAAACGCCACATGCTCAGCCTGAGCGCGCTGCAAGGCAGCGTGTTCAGCTTCATCATACGTGTCGCCGATCAGCTCCAACCGCGCGCCCAATCGCTCAATGCCATCTCGTTTTGTCTGCGGCGCGCTACGAGGCACAATGACGGTGGCCGTCAAACCCAACAGCCGAGCGCCATAAGCGACAGCCCGTCCGTGATTGCCGGCAGAGACTGCTAGGATGGGACGTCTGTCACCCTCAGCCGCCAATCGGTTGAGTTTGTTCAGCGCGCCACGCAGCTTGAATGAACCGGTGTGTTGCAGGTTCTCCAGCTTGAGAAATACATCACAGCCGACACGCGCTGACAGCCATGATGCATGCACGCATGGGGTCAACCAGACATGCCCGGTCAATCGCCGCCGCGCTTCCAATACATCGGTTGGCGTCACCTTGTCCATCAGAAGCGAGGTTTTATCATACTTTCCTGACGAACTCCATTCACCCATGAACGTCATTGCGAACGCCAACGAAACCGTATACTGCTCGCGCATGTTCAGCAGATCGCGTTCGCTCAGATGTCTTTGCGCCGGAGCAGGCGAACGCACAGAAGAGTTGTCACGTCACAAGCAATGCCCCGAAACAGTGAAAAACAAGCATTGATTGACTGATTGAAAAACTGTTCATCAGTGAATCTGTGCCGCATTCTGCGAGGAGCTGTTCAGGTCGCCGGTAGCGGCGCGGGAGAAACGAGCAGAATGGAGCACAGGCAGGAATGCCTATGCCACATTCTCAGAAGAGACCTGAGATAACAACCGACCTATTGACGTTGATCGAGCCTCATCGCTTCGACTTTTTGGCGCGAGGAGCAGATGGGTTCTTGTTGTGACCTTGCTGATTTGGATCAATGCCAAGCTCACGAAGCATCCGGGCCAGTCGCTCAGCCCGCTCCGCCTCACGCTTGGCTCGCTCCGCTTCTCGCTCAGCCCGCTCCGCGCCTGTGGGAATTAATTTTCCCTGTGCGTCGCACCAGCGTAGCCATGCAGCGTCAAAGTTCTCAAACGAGCCTTCCCAGATGGTCAATCCTAGACCGACTTCGGGCATGTAGTAGTTGCTTCGCGGCACAAATTTTCTTCCGCGATTTTCGTAGAAGTAGAACCTCTTTTTGCCCAGTATCTGGTCTGGGTCGTAGACAGCATAATAAAGAACGCCGATGCGCGCGTAGTCTTGCAGTTTGTTTCCTAGTTCATTTCCTTCACGGTTGGAGACAACTTCGATGACGACCTCAGGCGCTTTTCCGTACTCCCAGAAAAAGTAGGAGCGATACCGCTTCTTCCTCAGCTCTTTCGGGACGCGGACATCAAGGCTGAGAAAAACATCCGGCACGAGCGGCGGTTGATGGATCGAAGGAAACATGCCGACATTGGCAGCCACCAGAAATGGCCGTGGCTGGTTGTTTGCATCCATTCCAGGCCCGGACCACGAATGATAGAGCGGTTCGGTCAGTAACCGCATCTGTTTTTCCGAGAAGATATTGTCCACAGGCGTATCATCCTCGGTAACCAGGTCTTTGACCAACTCGTCAGGATCAATATCCAAAGTGAATGGAACGGCCGTCTGTGGTGTTGCCATAATCCTTTGTTGACCGACGCTTATTTTTTCACCTCTTTCGGCTCGGTGTAGGTGGTGCGGTATTGGACTTCCAAATTCTTATTGTCTTCTCGACCGTCGCCGTCTACATCAACAAGCACTTTGATACGCCGCCTCTTTCCCTCGCGTCGCGGATTGCTCGGCGTATAGCCGAGCACATATTGATTGCGAATCATCGTCGTGATGGACTCCAGCACCGTCGGCAACTCGCCCGGAAATCGTACGCTGTAGAAACGCCCGCCTGTGGACTCGGAAAAGGTGCGCAGTTGATTTTGCGCTTGCAGAAAATCGAGCCGCGCCGGCCCCGAAAGATACGGCTCAGCCCGAATATAGGCTACTTCCCCCACGCCGATACTGTAAATCGGCACGCCGGCATTAGACACAATCCGGCGAGCTTCGTCGAAATTGATCCTGCTGAATGTATCGTACCCAGTGGCGATCAACAGCACGCAGGTCCGCCCTTCAATTTCAGCCAATCCACGATACGTTTCGCCATCCACAGTCCCACCATCGAGCACGAATTTGAGCGCGTCAAACAGATTGGCTTCGCTAAACGCCGGCCAGTTGCGAATCAACAAGTGAACCGACTCCATCAATTCATTCACATTGCCAGTAAAATCGTTCAGCACCTTGGGGCGAATGTCGTAGGCGACAATGGCTACATAATCGCCCGGTTTGACAAATCGGGAGACAAACAATCCAGCCGGATAGATAACTTCTTCACGGATCCACTGAATGATCTTGCTATACTCAATCAGGATGACCATTGTCAGCGGCGCTTCGGCGCTGGCAAATGTTACGATCTCCTGTTTGACATTATCCTCGTAGATGGCAAAGTTCTCCTTTTTCAGTCCGGTGTAGAGAATCCCTTTTTTCTTATCGAAGACAACCACCGGAACACTGACCAATTCGGCGCCAAGCTGAACAACCGGTTCTTCCTGACCGGGCTTTGGCTTGGGCGCGGTTTGATCAATGGGCACATCGCGTTGCTCCGGCTTTTGCTGCTCCGATTCGTTCTTAGGTCGCGGGCGCGGCTCTGAGCGGCGACCGGCCTGCGGGCTGAGCGAAGCTCCCGGCGACGCTTCTGTTGTGTAAGGCATTGGAGCCAACAAGCCCAGTATGACGATGCCAAGGATGAGTGGTGTGCTAATCGTGAATCGGGTCATCATATCGTGGTCTCCTCAGCCGAGATGTTACCAGCATAGATGAGCACACTCAAGACCAAAAGGCGGCTTCGGGCGCGAACAAGGAAATTTGCTCAGGGCGCTCGGTCACCGTCGCCAAGCGGCGAAAACTGATGTCGTCAAGCAGTAAAAACGGAGTCCTCAAGAGACGGAACCCACATCGCCAAGCGGCCAAAACCAAGTCATCAAGCAGTGAAAACGAAGTCGTCAAGTGACCAAAACGATGGCCTCAAGTGGCCAAACCGAGGTCGTCAGGATTGTCATGCTCCGGCCAGAGCACTTATACCCGAACAAAGGTCATGTTTGATAAAGCAGCACGGCTAGCAGAACATCGCAAGCGGCAGTCTCCGGTTTTCTGTGGGTATTTGCACTCATGCTCGCTCGTTTCTGTTGAGCCGCGCCGGCGGCCTCAGAGAAGGTAGCCAGACGGGCAATGTCTCCAGCAGCAGACCGAACAATCGTGGCGCGTTGGAGACGCGCCAGAGGCAGCGGATGCTTAGCCAGCGATTGAACAGCATGAACGAATCTGCGAGGGAACGGGTGGCGCCCCTTCAGGGCGCGACGGATTAGGGATCATGCCCACCCAGACGTTTCACGTCTGGCTACCTGCTGGTGCGCGGCTGAGGCCGCTGCCGGAGCTTGCTCGGTTCAAAACATCACACGGCAGCAGGCGCCCACACAGCGACGCCCTCCAAACGTGCGTCGCCGCAACACAAAAACACCACACGTCAGCAGGCGCCCGCACAGCGACGCCCCTACACAGAACGGTTCTTTTTCTCCACGATTGATATTCCCCTACAGGCAAGTTCCCTAGACCGTAACGATGCTGCGCCTGCCACGATCTCGCCTGCTCAAGCCGAGCTTGCTTTACAAGTTTTTACTGCCATCTCTTTTGCCGATTGTTGATCATCGTCTACAATGGGGGCGAAACGGCGATTAGCGTGTGATGAGCGCTTCGCGTCGTGCATTGAGCGTGATGAAGGCTTATGGAAGCGTTATTCAAACTGTTGTTCAAACACCAGCCATTCATCTTCCGTAACGGCGATCTGACGTGGGCGGTTGATGTGTCAACCGGCTGGATTGCGCTGCTGAGCGTGAGCCTTCTGGGATTTGTTTTCTGGCTCTACCTGCGCTCGACGCCGCCATTACCCCTCAACGTCAAACTGACGCTCGCCTTTGTGCGGCTCGGCTTGGTGGGCCTGCTGCTTGTCTGTCTGTTTCAGCCGGTCATTGAAATCTCTGCCGTTGTGCCTCGACAGAATTTCGTTGCGCTCTTGGTGGATGATTCACAAAGCATGCGCATTGCCGACGAACGCGACGGCACGCGCAGCGAGACGGCGCGCAAGCTGCTGGCTCAGACTCATCGCTTTTCACAACAATTGGCTGAAAAGTTTCAACTGCGCTACTACAGGTTTTCTTCGGGCATATCGCGGTCTGAGCAGCCGCCGGCGCTCACGGCCTCAGGCCTCGCAACAGACCTCGCCAAAGCGATTGAAACTGTCGTCAATGATTTTCGTGGCTTGCCTCTTTCGGCCATCGTTGTGCTGAGCGATGGCGCGCATAACGCTTCGACAGCCGTAGCGCCACTGCTGAACAGGCTTGTCGCCGATCAAGTGCCGTTATACACGGTCGGTTTGGGTCGCGCCGATCTGGATAGTGACATTGAACTCGTTAAGGTGGACGCGCCACGAACGATTCTGCAAGGGTCCAGCGTCAACGCGACGCTAACCATCAGGGGCCGTCGCTCATCGCCGGTCACCTTGCTGGTGAAAGAGGGCGAACGGGTCATCACGTCACAGTCGGTCAAACTCAACGGCGACGGACTGGCTCAGCCGGTCACCATATCGTTCACGCCATCGGGCGTTGGTTTCAAGCATTATGTCTTCACTATAGAACCGACGCCTGAAGAATTGATCCGTGAAAACAATCAGCGCGACGTCGTGATTCAGATCAAAGATGAACAACCGCGCGTCCTGTACGTTGAAGGCGAGCCTCGCTGGGAGTATGGCAAATTGCGCGCGGCGCTGCGCGAAGAAAAGAACGTCATCTTCAGTTCGCTCTTGCGCACGGCCAAAAACAAATACTATCGCCAAGGCATCGAAAGCCCTGATGAACTGCGGGCCGGCTTTCCTTCGTCACGAGAAGAGCTCTTCCGCTACAAAGGGCTTATCATTGGCAGCGTCGAAGCCAATTTCTTCTCCTTTGAACAACTGAAGCAGGTTGAGGCATTCGTTGCCGAACGCGGCGGCGGATTCCTGATGATCGGCGGACGACAGGCATTTACTGCTGGCGGCTATCGCTCGACGCCAGTGGCTGACCTTTTGCCGGTCATCATCTTGGACTCAGCCGAGCGCCCCGTCCCGCTCTTGGTGAGAGCGAATGTGACGTTCAACGGCAAGCAACATCCTATCACGCAACTGACTGATGTCTTGTGGGAGCGATTGCCGATGCTCACCGTGCCGGAGCCGCTGGCTCGCATCAAACCGGGAGCCGTCACGTTGCTTGAAGGCCGAGCTGGCCAGCGCCAATCGGTCCCGCTGCTGGTCATGCAACGCTACGGTCGAGGTCGCAGCTTGGCTTGGATGGCGAGTGATTCGTGGCGTTGGCAGATGCAGATGCCGGCTGCGGACCTCTCCCACGAGCGATTCTGGACCAACCTGGTGCGCTACCTGGTGAGCGATACACCCGACCCCGTGATGGTCACCACCGACCGCGATGCCTATCATCCATCCGACCCCATCCGCATTCGCGTGGAGGTTAATGATCGCGCGTTTCTCCCGATCAAAGACGCGACGGTCGTGGCTCACGTCCAGCGGGCTAACAGCCTAGATGAGGCGATTCCGCTCTCATGGTCGGACGAAGCCGGCGCATACGCTGCCGAAATCGTCGCGCAAGGAACCGGCCTACAATCACTCGATGTCACCGTCAGCAAAGCAAATCAAAACATTGGCGCAGCAACCACAGCCTTTTTTGTCGGCGACCAGCGCCGCGAGTATTATCAAGCGCACCAGCACGCCGCATTTCTGCGTCACTTGGCGGAAGAAACAGGTGGACGTTATTACACCTCCATGACGGTCGAACGCTTGCCCGAAGAAATTTCCTATACCAACCGTCCATCGGCGATGCGCGTGCGCAAAGAACTATGGGATATGCCGATCAACTTTCTCCTGTTGATTGGACTGGCCGGCGCCGAATGGTTGCTGCGAAAGAAATACGGATTGGCATGAATAACTGGTTATTGATCATCGGTTGCTGGGTATTGGTCATCGGCTGTTCGGCTGGCAGCAATCAATCGCTCGTGGCCGAGATGAGCCAAACGCCCGCTTCAACCCCGTCGGCAACACATGGACAACCACCAACAGCGACGCCGGTGAAACACAGCCAACCGCCCACGACGAGCATCCACGACAAATTCGCCATTATCATCAGCGGTGTCGGCGGGGAGGCCAGCTACGCCAAACGATTCGCCCAATGGGCCGAAACGCTGGCCGAGCTGCTGCGTCGCCAACTCAACTTCGACGACAGCCGCGTCTTTATCCTCTCGGCCACGCCCGAGCTTGTGGCGCATGCCAACGTCAAGCAGGCCACAGCAGAGGCGGTTCGCGCCACATTGGCGCAAATCAAATCGCTGGCTTCGGCGCACAGCTTGATTTTTGTCTTCCTGATCGGGCACGGCGCCGTTGATAACAATCAAGCAAAATTCAACCTGGTCGGACCCGATATGACGGCGGAAGACTTCGACCGCGCCCTCGATGCGCTTCCGACTGAGCAGGTGATCTTCGTCAATACGGCCAGCGCCAGCGGCGCATTCATCAACGCATTGAGTCAATCAGGGCGCATCGTCATTACGGCCACGCGCAGCGGCCAGGAGCAAAACGCGACGATGTTTGCCGAGTTCTTCATACAAGCCTTCAAGGAGCATCAGGCTGATTTTGACAAGAATCAGCGCGTATCGCTGCTGGAAGCATTCACCTTTGCCACTCAAGCGGTTGAGCGATGGTACAAGGAGCAGGATCGTTTGGCCACTGAGCACGCGCTGCTCGACGACAACGGCGATAAGCTCGGTCATCGCGATGCGCGTGGCGGCGATGGGGCGCTGGCGCGAACAACCTATCTGGACTCGCCTGTGCCGACTCAGGCCGCCGCTGATCCGGAACTCGCTCGCCTGATCGCCGACAAAGAACGACTCGAGCAATCCATTGAAACGCTCAAAGCGCGCAAGTCGCAGATGGACACAGCAACATACGAATCGGAATTGGAACGCTTGCTCATCGAACTTGCTCGCATCAGTCAGGCAATCAAAGCGCGACAGCAATGACGATGAAACAAAACGCACAGCAATACCACACTCAACGCGACCAACGTCGAGCGCAGTCATGCTGCCGATGCGACGTCGGTGTTGGGCATCAGGCGTCACCGGCGCTCCATCCATGCCGCATCTTGGCGCTCATTCTGGTCTGCATGTTGGTCGGCTGCGCCTCCGGCTCAAAAGCGCAAGAGCGCTCGCTCGCTCAACTGCGGGCATCGTTTGAGAGCGGTCAATACCAGCAGGTCGAGCAAGCCATCACAGAACGTCTCGCCACCGATCCACACAATGGGGCGCTGCTCAATCTGCGAGGTGAAATTTATCTAGCGACGGGTCGCTACGCAGAAGCGCTTCAGGACTTTCAGATGGCGGCCCAGCACTCACACGGCGCCGAGGCGTGGCGCGCCAAGCTCAACATGGGGCAGGCGCTGCTGGCGCGCGGTCAAACGGATGAAGCGCAGGCTCTCTTTCGCCAGTTCATCTCGCTCTACAACAGCGGCCAAACGCTCAACGCTGAATTATTGACGTTGATTGCTCGCGCCCTTGTTCATTTGGAATACTATCACGACGCCAATGATCTTTTTCTCGATGCCATTGCGGCTGATCCAAACGCTCTGGAAGCTCATCTGTGCGCCGGCGAGTTATACATCGAGAAATACAATTACGCCGAAGCAGCGCAGTTTTTCCGCGACGCGCTGAAAGTGAACCCAAACAGTGCGCGCGCGCATCTGGGGTTGGCTCGCAGCCAACAGATGCACAGCGAGGCGCAGGTCGAACAACATCTGGCGCGCGCCTTGTCGTTGAATCCGAATCTGGTGGACGCCCATCTCGAGCGGGCAACGCGGCGGATTGAGCTGGATCAGTTTGATGAAGCCCTCAATGACATCGAGCAGGCCTTGCGCGTCAATCCCCATTCGCTGCCGGCGCGCGCCTTGCGTGCTGCCATCTTCCATTTGCAAAATCGGCCTGATGAATTTCGCGCCGAAGAGCAACGCGCGTTGGCTGTCAATCCGCGTGGCGGTGAGTTTTATCTCATCCTGGCTGAATCGGCGGTGACGCATCGGCGCTATCACAGCGCCGTTGGGTTTGCTCGTCGAGCGGTGGAGCTCTCGCCACGCTTGTGGAAAGCCCATGCCACGCTTGGCATCAACCTACTGCGCACGGGGCAATACGCAGAGGGACGCGCCGCGCTCGAGAAAGCGTTCGCTGGCGACCCGTTCAACATCTGGACGAAAAATACGCTCGATTTGCTCGACAGCATGCGCGATTACCGCGAAACGATGGGACGCCATTTCCTGGTGAAGGCAGCCCCTCAGGAGAGTGAGATTCTCGGCCCATTGGCGCTCGAGTTGCTGGAGGAAGCATACGAAAAACTAACCGCAAAGTATCAATTCAAGCCGCGTGGCCCGATCATCGTTGAGCTATTTGCCAACCATGATGATTTCGCTGTGCGCACGCTGGGCTTGCCGGGCTTGGGCGCGTTGGGCGCCTGTTTCGGGCAGGTCATTGCGATGGACTCGCCGTCGGCGCGCCCGTTGGGTCAGTTCAATTGGGGCAGCACGCTCTGGCACGAATTCGTTCATGTCATCACACTGCAAATCACCGACTATAAAATCCCGCGCTGGTTTTCCGAAGGATTGTCAGTTTACGAAGAGCGTCGCGCTCGTCCCGGTTGGGGTGATGATTGGACGCTCGATTATCTGCAAGCCTTCGTGGAAGGCCGATTCCTGCCCATCGCTGAGCTGGATGCCGGCTTCCTGCGGCCACGCTCGCCTGAGCAAATTTCTTTGGCCTACTTTCAAGCTTCGCTCGTGTGTGAATTCATCGAGGAGACGTTCGGCTTTTCGGCGCTGCTCAAGTTGCTTGGCCAGTACCGGCAAGATGCCACCACGTCTGACGCGCTAAAACACGTGTTAGGGCTGAACCCACCGGCGTTTGACGCGGCGTTTCGCGCGTTTGTCGAGCGCCAGACGGCTGCCTATCGCAAGGCCGTTGATTTTGCCGCGCTGCGCGCCGGCCACCGCGCGCTTTCGCCGGAGGCTTGTCGAGCCAGATTAACGATCAATGCGGATGACTTCGTAGCCCACTGGCGATTGGGATTAGCCTACCAAGCCGAGGGACAACACCAGAAAGCGATTGAGCATCTGTCGCGCGCGGTGACGGTCTTCCCGTTTTACACCGGCGAAGCGAATCCTTATCTGCTGCTGGCTGATTTGTATCAACAGCAGGGCAAACCGGCAGAAGCGATCGCTGTGCTGGAAAAACTCGTCAACCTTGACGAAGATCATTGGGAGGCGCATGATCGGCTGGCGCGGCTATTGGTCGAGCGCGGCGAGGGCGCGCGCGCGATGGCGATTTTCCAGCGCGGCATGTATATCGCGCCATTGAACGCGGCTTGGCAGGAGCGGGCGGGCGAATGCTTCTTGCAGCATCAGTCGCCGGAGCGGGCGTTGCGGGCGTTTCAGGCCATGTTGGCGCTGAATCCACCGGACAAGGCGCTGGCCTATTATAATGTCGCGCGCGCTTGGTTGGCGCTGGCTCGGCCAACTGAAGCCAAACGCGCGGTGTTGCAATCGTTGGAAATTGCGCCGAGCTTTGAGAAGGCGCAGCAGTTGTTGTTGCAGTTAACCAAGTAGGCGCTGCATGAACGCAGCGACTGATGGGAGTCATGACGATGTTCAACAAACAATGTCTCGTCAGCATCGTGCTTGTGAGTCTGGCATTGGCTGTTCCCGGACTGAGCCAAGCGCCGCCGGCCGAGCCTGACCTCTCTGCCCGCTTCACGTTTGCCCGCATTAAATTCGGCGGGCCAGCGCTGAGCCGGTTTGAAGCCTTCGGGCAAGGACCGCCCTGGTCGCACGATTACCCGCGCGGCGGACGACATCTGATGAAAATTTTGACCGAACTGACCACGTTGGAGGCCAACCCAGACGAAATCATTCTCACACTCGATGATCCTGAATTGTTCAAGTATCCGTTCGCCTATATTTGTGAAGTCGGATTCATGCAACTGAGCGACGCGGAGCTACAGGGTCTGCGAGAATATCTGCTGCGGGGTGGTTTTCTGCTGGTTGATGATTTTCGCGGCGAGTGGGCGCTGGAGAATTTGCATCAGCATCTACAACGCGCCTTGCCCGAATTTCAATTGGAGGAGTTGGAGATCGAGCATCCAGCGTTCCATTGCTTTTTCGACATTGCAACGCTCGACGTTGAACCGCCTTATGGCGGCGGGATTCCCAAGTTCTACGGCCTCTCCGACCAACACGGACGGCTCATGATGATTGTCAATTACAATAACGACATCAGCGAGTACTGGGAATGGTCGGATGATCCGTTCTTGCCGATTGAGCAAACCAATGAAGCATACAAATTCGGCGTCAACTACGCGCTGTACGCATTGACGCACTAATTCAGGAGCAGACGATGGCTGTCAAAGATGAGGCGCTGTTAGACAAATTGATCCATGTGCGTGGGCAACTGCAACGCGAGCTGCGCAAGGTCATCATCGGCCAAGACGAGGTGATTGAGCAGGTGCTCATGGCCTTGTTTGTCGGCGGGCATGCATTGATCACCGGCGTGCCCGGATTGGCCAAAACGCTGTTAGTGAAAACGCTGGCCAGCGTGCTGGACTTGAAGTTCAAGCGGATTCAGTTCACGCCCGATTTGATGCCCAGCGACATCACCGGTACCGACGTGATTGAAGAAGACTTCACCACAGGCCGTCGCACGTTGCGATTCATCAAAGGCCCGATTTTCGCCAACGTCATTTTAGCTGACGAAATCAATCGCACGCCGCCCAAGACGCAAGCCGCCTTGCTGGAAGCGATGCAGGAATATCACGTGACCGTGCAGGGTGAAACGTACGAGCTGGCGCGTCCTTTCTTTGTCTTAGCCACGCAAAATCCTATCGAACTGGAAGGCACTTATCCGCTGCCGGAGGCGCAACTGGATCGCTTCATGTTCAACATTCGGATTGACTATCTCAACGAAGACGATGAAGTGCGTGTGGTGAGCGCGACAACGGCGTTGCCGCATCAGCCGTTAGAGCCGATCCTTTCGAGCAACGACATTCTTGACATCCAGCAGCTTGTGCGCCAGGTGCCCGCCGCCGAATCTGTCATTCGATACGCCGTTCAACTGGTGGCAGCGAGCCGGCCGAGCACCCCGCAAGCGCCTGAGTTCATCCGCCGATGGGTTCAGTGGGGTGCTGGCTTGCGCGCGTCACAGTATCTGATTCTCGGCGGAAAGGCCCGCGCCTTGCTCGACGGACGGTATAACGTCTCCTGCGAGGACGTGCGAACGTTGGCTTACCCCGTGCTGCGACATAGGATTTTGCTGAATTTCCATGCTGAATCGGAACAGGTCACCGTCGAGGAGATCATCGGGCGACTGATTCAAACCGTGCCGGAACCACGATCAGGACTTAAATGAGATGAAACAGACGCGGCCATCATCATCCACGCTTCGTTTTCTGGCGCCCGACGTGCTCGCGCGCATTCACTCACTGGAGCTGCTGGCGCGAACCGTCGTGGAAGGTTTCATGGCCGGCCTGCACCGCTCGCCACGACTCGGTTTCAGCACGGAATTCGCTGAATACCGCCCCTACATGCCCGGCGACGACCTGCGCCTGCTCGATTGGAAATTGTTTGCGCGCACAGACCGCTACTATGTCAAAAAATTTCGCGGCGACACCAACACCCACGGCACGATCCTAATGGATGTGAGCGCTTCGATGGACTACGGCTCCGGCGCCATCACCAAGCGCGATTATGCTTGCTATCTGGCCGCTTCGCTGGCCTACCTGACCAATCGCCAACAGGACGCTGTCGGCTGGATCGCTTTTGCGGATGAGCTGCTGCAATACATCCCGGCTAAACACCGTCCGGGTCACTTGCACACCGTTCTGCTGGCCATCGAAAAAGCCGCGACAAGAAAACAAACCAACATCGCGCGCAGTCTGGAAAGAGTCGCTGCCTTGATCAAGCGACGAGGCATCCTGATTGTGATTTCTGATTTGTATGCTGAGCCGGATGAGATTCTGCGTGGACTGAAGCACCTGCGCTTTTGCGGGCATGATGTGCTGGTCTTCCACATACTGGACGAACATGAGCTAGACTTCCCGTTCACACAACCGTTGTACCTGGAGGACCTCGAAACGGACGAAGAGAGGCACGTCGTGCCCGAACGCCTGCGCGCGCAATATCTCCGACTGCTCCATGAACACATCGAGACGTTGCAGCAAGAGTGTGGCCGAGCAGGCATTGATTATGTGTTGATGAAAACATCCGAGCCACTGGATCGGGCTTTGTTTTCATACTTATCACGACGCGCCAAGTTGTATTGATAATCCTGGAGGCGGCCTCGGCAATAAGGATGAAACGGCAGACGCACACAGATGACGTAACAACAGACATGCTCAACCGAGTTGACAACAGCGGCGCGTTGAACCTCGATGCGTTTTTGAGCTGCTGCTCGCGATTGCAGCCGCACTGGTGAGAGAGGAATGAGCTTCCTGAATCCATGGTTTTTGATTGGCGTGGCGGCCGTTGCCGTGCCGATCCTTGTGCATCTGGTGCAGCGTGAACGGGCGCAGCGGGTCTCATTCCCCTCGCTGATGTTTGTTCGACGCGTCCTGCAGCCTTCAACCCGCCGGCGACGACTGCGTCACCTGTGGTTGCTGGCCATGCGCTGCCTGGCGTTGATTCTACTGGCGCTGGCCTTTTCCCGACCGTTCATCAGCGGCGACGCCCGTGAGCAGGCCGACGGACGCCATCTGGTGATCGCGCTCGATACATCCTATAGCATGCAGATCGGCAACCGACTGGAGCGGGCGCTGGAACGGGCGCGAGCATTGATCAACAGCGCCGACCGAGGGGATCGCATCGGGTTGATCACGTTTTCTGACCGATATGAAATCGTCCAGCCGCTTTCCCATGACAGACAGACACTGCTGGATGCGCTGGCTCGGCTCAAGCCGACACTGAACGCTACCAACTATGAACCGGCGCTCCAAGCGGCTGGCCGGATGTTGCCTCCAGGTCGAACGAACGTTGTGGCGATCATCTCGGATTTTCAAGCAACCGGCTGGGCACCATCCGGCGAAGTCACGCCCATCGCTGCTCAACTCATGCCGATTGATGTCGCTGACGAACATGACACCAATGTGGCCTTCGTGCAGGTGAGCGTAGACCCGATCGTTTATGCGTCCAAATACGAGAAGAATCTCTCGGTCAAACTTGCAGCCGTCGGTCAACAGCCGCAGAGCGTTGGCGTCACGTTGCATCTGAATGATCGCCCAGTTGACCAAAAGATGGTCACACTGGATGCCAACGGTTCAGCCATCGTTGAATTCACCGGATTTCCGCTGCGTGACGGGTTCAATCGCGGCGTCATCGAAATCAGCGGCGATGCGTTTGCGCTCGACAACCGCTATTTTTTCACCATTCAAAAACGCGATCCGCTCTCCATCGTGTGTGTGGAATCAGCGCCGGCCACCAGTTTCTACCTCGAGCAAGCTGTTTCCGTCAGCGAGCCTCATCGGTACGCGCTCACCATCACACCGGCCAGCCACTGGACATTCGTCGAACCGGAGAAGACAGCGGTTGTCATCCTGAATGATGTAGACCGGTTGACGGACGCGGCAGATCGTCAGCTCGCCCGTTGGGTTGAACAGGGCGGCGGCCTGTTGCTGGCGACTGGCCGTCGCGTTCATGCAGCCACTTTCAATCAATCGTTTGGCGCGCTGGCGCCGGCCACGCTACACACGGAGGCTGAATCGAGCGCGAGCCGATTTGAGTCCATCGCCGAGTTGGACACATCTCATCCGTTGCTCGCGCCGTTTGCGCCGACCCGAGCCGTCAACCTGGCGCTCGCGCGGATTCACGGCCACTGCCTGGCTGCGCCCAAGCAAAACGCTCGCGTGCTGGCGCGCCTTGCCAGCGGGCATCCACTGCTCGTCGAGCACGCTGTGGGTTTGGGCAAAGTGCTGCTGTTCACATCATCGCTCGATACGAGCTGGAACGATCTGCCGCTATCGCCCATGTATGTACCGTTGGTGCAGCAAATACTCCGCTATCTACGCCCGACTGACGCGCCAACGTCCTATCTAGTCGGCCAAGCTGTTCGCTTGTCGCATTCAGCCTCGCCGCTGCGCCTGGACAGCCCCACTGGCAAACGAGTGCAGACCACTGCTAGTTCATTCGTGGCGGAAGAAAATGGCCACTATCGCCTGCGTTCTGCCGCTGGCGAACAGCTCATTGCCGTCAACCTTGATTTCCGCGAATCAGACTTGCGAAAGCTGGACGTCAACCAGTTTGTATCAGCTTTCAGCAGCGCACACGATGCGCCACCGGCTGCGGCATCCAGCCAAACCGACATGCCGCTTTCACGCGATCAAGAGCCGGGGCGTCGCTTGTGGTGGCCATTGTTGATGGCAGCCCTTCTCCTGTTGTTGATAGAAGCCGGCCTGGCCAAGCGCATCGTCGTATCACCGGCTCACTCTCAGCGTTCCGAGCAACATCGTGTTGCGGGCTTGAAGTTCACGTCCAAGGTTTGACGTTTTGAGGATGATTATGAACGAACGAGCACAACTCACTGCGTTGATTGAAGCGGCGCGGCGCCGCTGGCGGATGGCTGTCGCACTGAAGGGATTGCTTATCAGTGTGGTCATAGCCGGGATTGTTTTCATCTGCGCGGCCTCACTGGTCCAATACCTGCACGGCGCGACGCCGTGGCTCGTGACGTTGCGGGCGATCTCGCTGGCTGGCGTGTTGGCAGCATTAGGATTTTTCCTCCTACGACCGCTTCTGAGGAACATCTCCGACGGGCAGATGGCGCGGTTTATTGAAGAGCGCAATCCTGGGCTTTATGACCGGTTGGTCAGCGCCGTAGACTTCGCCGCCGAGGCCGCTCATGCCGACGCCCTGATGGTGCAACGGCTCATCCGCGACGCTGCGCAGCGCGCCCAGACCATCGCCCTGGATACGGTTGTGCCCAGGGCGCGTCTGCGTCGGTATGCCGGCGCGCTGGCCGCAACCATTGTTGGCTTCGGCGTGCTGCTTAGCTACGGTCCTCACTGGCTGCGGCACGGCTTCTCCACACTCTACCTGCCTTGGCTTGAATCAGTGCAAGCCAGCCCATACGCCATCATCGTGCATCCGGGCGATGCCCGCGTGCCTCAGGGCATAGACCAACCAATTATCGCCAAACTTTCAGGCTTCGACGCCGAGCGGGTTGAACTTTATTTCAAACAGCCAAGCCAACCGGATTGGACAAGTGAGTTGATGCAGTTGACGCGAGAATCGCAGGACTACCGATTCGTGCTGATGAACCTGCAAGAGACGGTTCGTTACTACGTGCAGGCTGGCAGGATTCGCTCGCCCCAGTTCACCATCGAAGTGGCCGATCTAGCCCGCGTTGAGCGTATCAGTCTGAGCTATCAATTCCCCGCCTATACCGCCATGCCGACTAAAACGGTCGAAGATGGCGGCGACATCGTGGCGCTCAAAGGCACGCGCGTGACGATTCAAGCCATTTTGAATCGCCCCGCTGACGCAGCCACCATCGTGTTAGACGGCGGCGCGACGGTTGCCATGCAGATGATCGAACCAAACCGATATGCTGGGCAGATCACAGTCAGTGACAACAGCACGTATCGCATTGATCTCAGCGCAGCCGGAGAACGCTATGCAGGCTCGGGCGTCTATGAAATCATCGCGCTCGATGACGCTCCGCCAACGGTGAGAATCGAAAAACCCGGACGCGACATGAAGGCTACCAGCATTCAAGAAGTTTTCACGCAGGCGCGCGCTGAAGATGATTACGGCGTGGCGTCCATGGAGCTGCGCTTCTCGGTCAATGGCGGCAAAGAACAAACCATCCCGCTGTATCGCGCTGGTCACGGCGCGCCCAAGCAACTGACCGGCACGCATACCTTCTTCCTGGAAGAGTTCAATCTGCAACCCGGCGATGTGATCACCTACTACGCCACAGCCAAAGACGGTCGTCCAACCGCTGACGGCCATCAGGGATCGAGCGACATCTATTTCCTTGAGATTCGCCCGTTCGACCGGACATTCCGACAAGTTCAGCAAAATCCTAATGCGGGCGGCGGCGATGGCGATCAGAACACGCTGGCGCAGCGACAAAAGGAGATCATCGCGGCCACCTGGCGCCTCATTCGTGAACAACCGACGCAGTCACCATCTGAGTGGCAAGAAAATCTCAATGCTGTCACGTTGATCCAGGAGCGACTGCGACAGGATACCCACTCGCTGGCGACCCGCATTCGACAGCGGTTCGGCGCCTCGCTCGATGAGCAAGCAGAGTTCAAACAATTGGCCGACTACCTCACGCAAGCAACCCATGAGATGGACGCGGCGCTGAAAGAACTGCGAGCACGACAGCCAAAAGACGCGCTGCCGGCAGAGCAACGCGCGCTCCAGCAATTGATGCGTGCTGATGCCATCTTCCGCGATATTCAAGTCGCCTTCGGCAGCGACGCCGGCGGCCAAGGCGCTCCAACACAGGCTGAAGACCTGGCAGACCTGTTCGAGCTGGAACTGGACAAAATGAAAAACCAATATGAAACGCTCCAGCGGGAACGCCGGCAGCAACAAGACCGACAATTGGATGAAACGCTGCGCAAGCTGCAACAACTGGCTCGTCGCCAACAGCAACAGGCTGAGCAACAGATGCGGCGTTCGCTTTCAGGCGGCGCACGCAACCAAACGGGCGGCAGCGCCGGTGGTGAGCAACAACAATTGGCCGAAGAAACCCGCGAGCTGGCCCGCCAACTGGAGCGCCTGTCGCGCGAACGGCGCGACCAACGACTGAGCGAGATAAGCCAGCAACTACAACGCGCCGCCGACCAAATGCAGCAAGCGCAGCAAGCCGGTAACTCGACGGAGTCGGCAGCCCATAGTCAGCGCGCGGCTGAACAACTCGATGCCGTGCAGCGCCGATTGCGAGCCGCTCAACAGGCTGATGGCCAACAATCGCTCCGACAACTGCAGGAGCAGGCTGCCCGCGCCGCTCAACGACAAAAGGAAATTGCTAAAGAGGTTGACCATCTGGCTCGCTCCGGTCAAACGGATGCCTCGTCCGAGGCAATTAAACAACGCCTCAAACAACGCAAACAAGCGCTGGCCGACGAAGTCACAAGCATGCAGCAGGAGATCGAAGCGGTGGCGCGCGCCGCAGGCCAAAATCGAGCGGCAGCCGAGGCGTTGAAAAACGCTGCTGAAGCTATCGAGCGAAATCAATTGCCGGACAAGATTCGCCAGAGTAACCGGCTACTGGAAAATGGTTGGTACGATCAAGCGCGCCAACGCGAAAAAGAAATTCAAGACACGCTCAATCAAATCGCCAGCGATTTACAACGCGCCGACGCTTCGGCGGGCAGCCGGCCTCAGACCGAAAAACTCGAAGAGGCGCTGCAACGGACGCGCCGGCTGGCCGATGATCTGGAATCGCTCCAGCAACGGTTGCAGCAGCAGGCACAAGGTCAACGACAACAACTGGCTCAGGGGCAGTCATCACTGAATCAGCAAAATCAACAAGACCGCCGGAGCGCCCAACAAGGTCGTCTTCCTGGTCAACAAAACCAAAGTCAGCAAGGCCGCCCGTCCGCTCAACAGAATCAAAATCAGCAAGGCCGGCCCTCATCGCCCTCGATCAATGATCCGAGCACGTCGTTTCAGAATCAACGAGACGACCTCTTCCCATTTCAGGGAGGGCGTCCTCGCCTTGGCGGTGACCGACGTCAATGGGAGCGCGAACTGGACGAGCGAATCGCCGATATTGAAGCATTGCGACGGCAGTTGGGCAGTGAGTTTGCCGGCGACCTTGCTCAACTGATTCAACGGCTGCGGCAATTGGACGCCGAGCGGTTATTCAACGATCCAGATGAAATCGCCCGATTGAAAAGTCAGTTGATTGATCCGCTGCGAGCGTTGGAGTTGGAATTGGCGCGACGACTGCAAGCGGCGCTCGGTCAGCGCGGGCCGATGCTGATGGACGAAGCGAGCGTTCCTGAAGGGTATAGGAAATTGGTTGAGGAGTATTACAAACGGTTGGCCAAGAGCAAATGACCGCGCGGGATCAGTGATGATGGCAATCGCTTGTTGCCTTGCGGCGGGTATCACCAAACACAATCCCAACGCGCCACCAGTAGGCTTCTTGAGGCAAGACGGCTCATCCCGCTCGCCGGGCAAAGAGTGAACGAACCGGCCAATCAGTCCAGAAACCGTCGTGACCGATGGAGCATCCGAACACCGCTGCGCGTTCGCGCGGCGCAAGCGTCGGCGCGGCGCGATCACTTCGTTGCGACACCCATGATATGTGGTTTGATGATGGGGAAAGGAACTTCAAAGCGCTGATACTCGACGCGAGCAAAGCCGGCTTGTTCAAGCTCCACCCACAGCTCACGGTCAGGACAACAGCCGTCGCCCACCCATTGCCACAGCGGTCGGATCGCTTGTTGCGCGCTTCGTAACAGCGTCCCGCGCGGCGCAGCCACGTGTTCCATGAAGAGAAATCGTCCACCTGGTCGGAGCACCCGATGGATGTCCCGCAACGCAACGGCCACATCCGGCACGCTGCACAGCACCAGCGTGCTGATGACAATATCAACGCTGTTATCATCCACATCCATCTGCTCGACTGTGCTGGTGCGAATGTCTATCTCTACTCCCAACTGCTCAGCTTGACGCCTGAGGTAAGGGTGCATGAACGGATTCGGCTCAACGCCGATCCACCGAATGCTCGAAGGCAAGTAAGCGAAATTGGCGCCAGCGCCCGGACCGATTTCCACCACATCGCCGCGTATGTCGGCAAAGAGAGTTTTCTTGTAACGAGCCACGGTTCGTTGGTATCGCGCCATGCCGTGAGCTATTCCCCACGCAAACAATCGCCGATACCAGTCAGGACGATGTGAGTGGTTGACAGAAGAGTTTGCCATAGCCAGTTCCCTATGAGGAATCGCCGATATGTTGAGCGATTGGCCCTGTTCACGATCTATGTTGGCAACCGTGAAGAGGTATTATTAACCCGAACTGCGTCGTCGCGGCAACTGCATGCTGGGCGCTGAGGCCTCTTTGACAGACTGCGCGTGCCAAACCCGAACGATTCCTGCTGGTTCATTCTTTGTGAGCGTGCGCCTGCCCGCGACGGACGATGAGCACTGCATCCTCAGAAGCGGACGTGTAACTGTTGCGTCAAAGAGATTGACCGTCGGTCGGATCAAACTATAATTCGTGGCGGTTGGCCATGGACACGGAGGGGAAAACGAACAAGAAGCGCCTGATCGGCTCCTACAAGCATCGGGACAAGCAGCCTGTTGATAACCTGCTGGTCGGGCTGGTCACGTCGCAATCCAACCTCGACGCCGGGCGCACTTCCTTTCAGCCCCCTGTCTCGCTTCAAAGCAAACAGGTGATGGACGTCCAAACTCTGGAAATCTGGCTTTGGGGTGCAGCTTGCGTCATCCGGGGTCCGGTGGACGCGCCAAAGTTCAAGGACTATATCCTGCCGCTTGTGTTTCTCAAGCGGCTTTCGGATGTGTTCGAGGATGAGCTGAACGAACTGGATGACAGCGCCAAGTATGTGGATGAGGACCACCAACTCGTGCGCTTCTACATCCCCACAGAAGCGCACCGCATGGCTCTCTCGTTGCCGTCCATGCCGCGATTTGCCAACAAGGGTGCGGCTAACACGGTCGGGCACTTTGGAGCGGCGCCCTCTGGCGATTGCTCCCCACAAACTCAGTGCAGGGCATGAACATGCAAGAAGAAAGAGTTCATCAGAAGAAGTTTCAAGACCTTCTCCGCGAGCTGTTCGAGTTCGACTGTGCCGAGCTGGACTTCGGCATCTACCGTATCATGAACCACAAACGGGCGGTCATCGAACAGTTCATCAGCAAAGACCTGCCTGAAGTGATCGCTGACGAGCTGGCGTCTGGCGCGCTGGCGGAACAGGGGCAGGCGCGGAAGGTCTTGGACGAAGCTCGCAACAAAGTCATAGAAACGCTCGGCGATTCGGCGTTCACCGCTGACGGTAGCCTGAAGCCGGAGTATCATTCCACCCCTGTCGGCAAAGCGTATCTCGAAGCGTTGGCCAAAGCGCAAGGCGCGCGCTCGACCGAGGCGCTGGAAACCGACGTCTATAACCATCTCTACACCTTCTTCAGCCGCTACTGGCAGGACGGTGACTTTATCTCCAAGCGTCGCTACTCCAGGAAAGAACGCTACGCCATCCCCTACAACGGCGAGGAAGTGTATCTCTACTGGGCGAACCATGACCAGTACTACATTAAGACCGGCGAGTACTTCACCGACTACTCCTGGAAAGCGCCAAACGGCGTGACCGTCCACTTCAAGCTCCAGCAAGCTGATGTGGAGCAGAATAACATCAAGGGCGAAAAGCGCTTTTTCCTGCCTGTGCTGGATAGTATTACCTGGGACGAAACAGAGCACACGCTGACCATTCCCTTCCATTTCCGACCGCTGACCGAACAGGAAGCTATTGCCTACGGCCAGAAGAACCAGCAGGAATCCATTATTGCCAAAACGAAGGAAGAAATTCCCGGGCGCGTCAAAGCCTTGGAACAAATTCCTGAGCATTCCAAAACCGATATACTGGCTGCTCTCACGACCGAGCGGCGTAAGACGGAGAAAGGCGAGAGCGTATCGTGGCTGGAGCATCACCTGCGCCAGTACACCCGGCGCAACACGAGCGACTTTTTCATCCACAAGGACCTGCGCGGCTTTCTCTCTCGCGAATTGGACTTTTACCTGAAAAACGAAGTGCTCAATCTGGAGGAGATGGAAGCCGCCGGCGAGCACCTTTCCGAAGGCTGGTTTCAACTTATGCGCCTCATCAAGCGCATTGGGCTACGCATCATTGAGTTCCTCGCACAGATCGAGGACTTCCAGAAGATGCTCTGGGAGAAGAAAAAGTTCGTCACCGAGACGTTCTACGTCATCACGGTGGGCAACATTCCTCAGGAGTTCTACCCGGAGATTGCAACCTGCGAGGCGCAGTGGGCGGAGTGGGAGCAACTGGGGCTGACCGCCGGGAACGCAGGCGTCTCGCCTGCAAATCCTGGGAGCGCAGGCGTCTCGCTTGCCACACCTTTGCAGCACAAAGG
Organism: Blastocatellia bacterium; assembly: GCA_025054955.1. Classification (NCBI taxonomy): domain Bacteria; kingdom Pseudomonadati; phylum Acidobacteriota; class Blastocatellia; species Blastocatellia bacterium. The sequence continues at coordinate 22,154 of JANWZE010000075.1, forward strand.
GTGGTACACGCGCGGCTACTTGCCCCACTTCGACTCGGCAAACGTGCTTCAATTTATCACTTTCCGCCTCCATGACTCGGTTCCCGAAGAAGTCATCAAGCACTGGAAGCAGGAACTTCACTGGCATGAGCAGTTAGGTGCCGACTCGAAAGAAGCTGTGGAACTGCGCAAGCGAATTGAGAAGTATCAAGACAGCGGCAAAGGCGCTTGTTACCTGCGCGACGAACGTATTGCTCATCTGGTTCAAGATGCCTTGAAGCACTTTGATGGAGAGCGCTATCGCCTCATCGCCTGGTGCATCATGCCCAATCACGTTCACGTGCTGATTGAGATGATGGATGAACCGCTTCAGAAAATCATTCAGAGTTGGAAGTCCTACACAGCGCATGAGGCGAATAAAATCCTGGGCGAAAGGAAAGCATTTTGGAGCCCGGATTACTTCGACCGCTACATTCGTGATGAAAAGCACTTTAACGCCACTGTGGAATACATCTTGCAGAACCCGGTCAAAGCGGGTCTGGTTGACTCACCCGAAAAATGGCCGTGGTGCGGATATATTGCTGGGAACGCAGGCGTCTCGCCTGCATCAGGTCCTTCTGCATTCACTGGCGGACGGGACGTCCGCGATCCCAGGACAACGCACAGAATTGAATTTCTTAAGGCCCACCCCACGCTGCCGCTCGATACCCGCCACTTCCCACCCGAGTTTACAGACCGCCTTTTGGCTTCGTTCGACAACCTCGACGAGCGGACCGACGGCCTGCTGATTCACAGCGAAAACTGGCAGGCGCTCAATCTCCTGCAGGAAAAGTACCGCGATCGGGTGAAGTGCATTTACATTGACCCGCCGTATAATACCGCCGCGTCAGAAATTTTGTATAAAAATGACTACAAGCATTCCTCTTGGCTTGCTCTGCTTGCAGAGCGAATCATCCTTGTGAGGTCTATACTGGAAAGTGATGGACAATTGTGTATCGCAATTGACGATTCAGAGTTTAGTCGCCTACACCTAGCGATACAGACACTTTTGGGAGCCGATTCAATTTTAGGCACTGTTGCCGTTCGAAGTAATCCTGCGGGCAGATCGGCTTTAACCGGTTTCTCTGTGTCACATGATTACGCAATCTTTGTTGGTGTTTCTAGAGAATCCACAGTCGGCGAACTAGCGAAAAGTGATCGCCAAATTGCAAGATATAGTGAATCAGACGCTAAAGGACAATTTGAATGGGTGAATTTTCGTAAGCACGGTGGGTTGAATGCTAATAGGTTCGCAAGGCCCAAACTGTTTTATCCGATATACGCAGGTATAGATGGTCGTGTTCGTATCCCAGCAATGGAGTGGAATGAGGCAAGTCGTAGTTGGATTATTCTAGAAAATCCAACAACGCAGGAAACAGTGGTCTGGCCAATAGATGAAAGAGGAGGTGAGAGAACTTGGAAATGGGGACACGAGACAGTAATGAATAACCTATCTGAGTTGACCGCAAGGCCAGATAGGTCTGGTAGGTTAGGAGTTTACATGAAATCACGCATGCGTGGCGGGACTTTACCGCCCACACTTTGGGTTGATAGCAAGTACTCAGCAGCAGACTATGGCACTAACTTACTGGGGCATATTTTGGGCAATACAATTCTATTTTCCTTTCCGAAATCAATTTATACAGTTGGTGATTCTCTCCGAGTATGTAATCTCACAGGTGAAGACCTAACTCTTGACTACTTCGCCGGCTCGGGTACGACTGGCCATGCCGTCATCAACCTGAACCGCGAAGACGGCGGGCGGCGCAAGTTCATCCTGGTGGAGATGGCGCACTACTTTGACACCGTGCTGCTGCCGCGCATCAAGAAGGTCACCTTCTCCCCGGAGTGGAAGGACGGCAAACCCAAGCGTATGGCCACTGCCGAGGAAGCCGAACGCTCCCCGCGCATCGTCAAAGTCATCCGCCTGGAATCGTACGAAGACGCACTCAACAACCTAACCTTCGACGACCAAAGCGGCATGAAGGCGCTGGAGCTGTTCAAAGATGAGTATCTCCTGCGCTATATGCTCCGCTGGGAGACGCGCAAAAGTGAAACTCTGCTGGATGTGGAGAAACTGCAAACGCCGTTCTCTTACAAACTCCGCATCCACCGCGACGGCGAGACGCGCGAACGGCTGGTGGATTTGCCGGAAACGTTCAATTACCTGCTTGGGCTGGATGTGCAGACGCGCAAGGTCTATATGCGCAGGCGAGACGCCTGCGATCCCAGGGAAGCCGGGAACGTGGACGTCCCAGCCGGGAACGCGGACGTCTCGTCTGCAAAGCACTATCTAATCTATCGCGGTACGCTCCGCAATGGCCGCACCGTAGCCGTCATTTGGCGTGACACGCAAGGATGGAACAAAGAGGACTATGAACGCGACCGCGACTTTGTGGCCGAAGAGAAACTGACCGACGGCGCGGAGGAGGTCTTTGTCAACGGTGACTCGTTCATCCCTGACGCACAGGCGCTCGACGTGCTGTTTAAGGAACGTATGTTTGCAGGGGTGGAGGGATAAGATGCCGCTAAATATTAAACTGCCCCACGATGCCATTTCCGACTTCTGTCGCCGCTGGCATATTGTGGAGTTAGCCATTTTCGGTTCTGCACTGCGCGAGGATTTTCGACCAGACAGTGACGTGGATCTCTTGGTGACCTTTGAGCCGGACGTTCGGTGGACGTTTTCGCAGTGGCTGGAGATGACTCGTGAGTTGGAAACGTTGTTGGGGCGAAAAGTGGATTTAGTCGAGCGGCGGCTGGTCGAGCAGAGCAAGAACTACATCCGCCGAAAACATATTCTGAGCCATCTGGAGCCTATCTATGTGGCGTGACGCTGCCTATCTCCTCGACATGGTGATTGCTGCGAAAGAGGTTCTCCAGTTCAGTATGGGTCTTACCTGGGAGGGATTCCAGCAAAGTTCCTTGCACCAACATGCGATTGCGAAGGCACTGGAGAACATCGGGGAAGCGGCACGCAAGGTCTCAGATGAAACAAAAGCAGCGCATCCTGAGATCCCTTGGCCGCAAATCATCGCGTTGCGCCACCGGATTGCTCACGATTACTTTCACCTCGACTTGGTCAGAATGTGGCAGATCGTGCAAGAAGATGTACCTGCACTCATCGCAAAGATTGAGCCATTGATACCACCGGAAGAACCATGACATCGCGTAAGAGAGGAGAATCGGGACCGGCTCTCACGAGCATCCTCCAGCAATATGTCAAACTCGAAAACCGCCTGACCCTGCTGGCCTGGCTCAATCATCTGCTGGGCTATGGGAGCAATTGGAAACTGCTGGAAGACTGCAAGACGGTTGCCGAGGGCCTTGGCGCGGACGGGCGAAGTTTTCTCTATCATCACCTTATCGCGCGTGGCAGTAAGGTGCAGATCCCGGCCGACGACCTGGCGCGTTACGACGAGAACATTCGCCAACATTTGGAAAAGATCAATCGCTGTCGCGCCGAGAAAATCACACTGCGCTACTTCCAGTATCTGGCTGCGCTCTACACCGAAATCATCCTCGACCGCCTGTTCCATGCCAAGGGCCAATTGCTGGCTAACTTGAATGCATTCGTCGCCAAACGCAACGAGGCCCGCCTGCCCGGCGAACCTCAGGAGAAACCCTTTACCGAAGGCGACCTGACCAAACTGGCATACTGGATGGCTACGGGCAGCGGCAAGACGCTGCTTCTGCACCTGAACTATTACCAGTTTCTGCATTACAACCGCGAGCCGTTGGAAAACATTCTGCTGGTCACGCCGAACGAGGGCCTGAGCGAGCAGCATCTGGCCGAGCTGGCTGCCTCCGGCATCCCAGCGCGACGCTTCCACCTGAACGCGGGCGGCCTGTGGAGCAACGGTCAGAACATGGTGCAGGTCATCGAAATCACTAAACTGGTGGAGGAAAAAAAGGGCGGCGGGGTGAGCGTCCCTGTGGAAGCCTTCGAGGGGCGCAATCTCATCTTTGTGGATGAAGGCCACAAAGGCAGCGGCGGCGAAGCCTGGCGCAAGTACCGGGACGCGCTGGCCGCAACCGGCTTTACCTTCGAGTACAGCGCCACCTTCGGGCAGGCCCTCTCGGCAGTCCGTAACGATCCCCTCACCGCCGAATACGGCAAAGCCATCGTTTTTGACTATTCGTACCGCTACTTCTACGGCGACGGCTTTGGCAAAGACTTTCGAATTCTGAACCTGAGGGACGAAACCGACGATGAAAAAACCAACGTGCTTCTGATTGGCAACCTGCTGTCCTTCTACGAGCAAATCCGGCTTTATGAAGAAGGCAAGGACGGCCTCCGTCCCTACAATCTGGAAAAACCGTTGTGGGTGTTCGTCGGCAGCACCGTCAACGCTGTCTATCACGAGAACAAGAAACCGCGCAGCGACGTGTTGACCGTGGCACGTTTCCTCCACCGCGTCCTTTCTGATCGCGGCTGGGCGGTCAAGACCATCGGAGCCGTCCTGGACGGCAAAACCGGCCTGGTTGTCCCCGATGGGACCGACGTTTTTGCCGGACGCTTCGGCTACCTGAAAGAACTCGGCCTGACACCGGAGAGCCTCTATGCCGACCTGCTGACGCGCCTGTTCCATGCGCCGGCCAGTGGCGGTCTGCACCTTGCTACCATCAAGAGCAGCCCCGGAGAACTTGGCCTCAAGGCAGCGGGCGCCGAAGACTACTTCGGTTTGATCTACATCGGCGACACCTCCGCTTTTAAGAAACTGGTGGAAGAAGACGCTGGCGGCATCACGCTGGAAGATGACGCCATCGCCGCCTCGCTCTTTGAGCGTATCAACCGTCTCGATTCGGCCATTCACGTGCTCATTGGCGCAAAGAAATTCATGGAAGGCTGGAATTCTTGGCGCGTGGCCAGCATGGGCTTGCTCAACATTGGGCAGCAGGAGGGAGCACAGATTATCCAGCTCTTTGGCCGCGGGGTGCGCCTAAAGGGCAAGGGCCTGAGCCTCAAGCGCAGCGCGGCACTGGAGGGGGAGCACCCCCAACACATCCGTCTGCTGGAAACGCTGAACATCTTTGCCGTGCGTGCCAACTACATGGCGCGATTCCGTGAGTATCTGGAACGTGAGGGCGTGGAAGTCGAGCCGCCTATTGAATTGCCCTTGTTCGTGCGGACAAATGGGCAGTTCCTCCGGCGCGGGCTGGTCGTGCCGCGTCCGCCCGAAGGCCGGAACTTTGCCTGTGAAGAAGGTCTTATCCTTGAACCAAATACATCAATCTCGGTGCAAGTGGATCTCTCCGTGCGCGTACAGAAACTGGAGAGTGGGCATTATGGCTTGCACACCGACGAGGCGCACAGTGGGCAAGCACAAAAGATTCCACGCGAGAGTCTGGCCTGGATAGACTGGCAGCAAGCCTATCTTGACGTGCTAGCCTACAAAGAACGCAAAGGGTGGAGCAATCTGGTGATCCGCCCTGAAACGCTGCGCCAAATCATTGAGCAGGTTCCCTGCACCGTCGTGGCAGAGGAGACTGTATTTCGCCCGACATCTTTTGCCGACCGCGCCTTACTCCAGCAGGCCGTCACCCGGCTCCTGTGCCGTTATGTGGATCGCTTCTATCAGGTGCGGCGCGAGCAATGGGAAGAGCAAACGATGGTTTATCGTCCCCTGGATCGAAAGGATCCTAACCTGGGGTTCAGGCCGTCAAGTGTTCGCGAAGAAAGAGCAGGCTACGTTATCCGAATTCCACGCTCTGAACAGCAATTGGTGACCGCAGTACGACAATTGCTTGCGGAGCAAGAACGCCTTTACCAGCAGGAGAATGCCGAGCTGTCACGCATCCATTTCGACCGCCACCTGTACCAGCCTCTTTTGGTAGACATGCCGGACAAGGCGCAGATCGTGCCGCCGGGACTGAAGGAGAGCGAAGCGCGATTTGTACGCGACCTGCGCGAGTACTGGAACGCCGAGAAGGACACATCACTGGCCGGAAAGGAAGTTTTCCTCCTGCGCAACCTGGGGCGAGGGCGTGGCGTTGGCTTTTTTGAAGAACGCGGCTTCTACCCGGATTTTATCCTGTGGCTGTTAGATCGTAAGACCAAGACCCAGCGTATCATTTTCATTGAGCCGCACGGCATGTTGCACGCCAAAGCGTACATTCGTGATGAGAAGGCGCACTTGTGGGAGCGGTTACCGAAACTCGCGGCGGAGATCGGGAAACGGAGCAAGCGCTGTGATATATCGCTGGATGCCTTCATCATCTCTGCGACCCCTTTCGACGAGTTGCACCAACGCTACGATGATGGCACATGGGATAGAGAAAAATTTGCTGAGAACCACATTCTTTTTTTCGAACGCAACGACAGCTACGACTACATAAAGAAACTCCTGGGAGTATAGGCTCCCCCGCTTCCTGTCGACAGTGGGCAGGCGCACGTTCTGCCGACGGCGATCACACTGCCTTCACGGGACCTCGGAGAAGCATGGGATGCGCCTCCCTGCCCTGGTTGTGAGTGCAGAAGCTGCAGAGCCAAGAAACCTTGTACTCTGCAGAGGTGAGGAATCCGGCTTCGGAATAACTGAACAGATCTTACGCCGGTGAGGGAAGGGAGAGTATCGTCAGGGTTTCTATGCTAGATCGTGAGGAAAATATGATAGAAATCCTGATGACCCGTTACATCATCGCCTTGATCTATCGCGATACGAGAGCCAATTGTGTCGAGTTAGCCGAATGCTTTGAGGGCCTCAGTCATGATCCGTTCAGTCGAATGCCGGGAGAAGTTTGCTGCTGGCCAACACGCCTGTGGCAGGGCTTCGCTCGGCGACTGAGCGGGGAAGGAGGTTACTTGCTGCTGGACGACACGGTCAGAAATGGGGGCAAGCCATGTTTGGGGTCCCCATGGGGTTTATTCTTCACGATTGGGCAAGGTGGGGCAAGGGATCAACGTGGTACTGCCCCCTCTGGACCGATGGGCAGCGGCAGGTTCTGATTGGCATGAAGGTCTGGCGCAAAGGCGGATCGAGCCAACTCGTCTTGGCGGCCAAGCTGCTGCGCGCTGGCGCACCGGCTGGGCCTGCAACCGTAGTACGTGATCTTCGATAGTTGGTAGAGTGCCAAGCGAGTGTTGCAGCAGATGCGGTCTTAGGGTTGGCACTTTCTCACTCGGTTGAAGAAAAATCGGAAGGTGGCTGGTCACGCGTTGAGCCACCACTGGCGACAGCGCGATGGGCATGGCACAGGCCGGCTCACCGGTGGCATCCAGGTGCTGGTTGTCAAAGACGGCTCCCGGTCCTGGGCCAGACGTCATCTGTCGCTGAGCGTGCCCCACGTCAAAGCCATCTATCGAATCAAACAACGGCTCGAGCAAACCATCAAGGTGCCCAAGGATCAACTACGCTGGGGCAAAAATCCGGCTCGCAGCCAACCAGCCCACCTGGCTCATCTTCTTCATCTGTGCCTGATGGCCTTCTGCGTGTTGCAACAGCAAGCCGCCGACCAGGGCACCACGATTGATCGTCTCCGCCGCGCTTTATTCCGTCAAGCTATCCCCCTTCATTCACCGTTGCTACAACCATGTATGGATGCAACGTAACCTCTGGAGGTATTATTAACCCGAACTGCGTCGTCGCGGCAACTGCATGCTGGGCGCTGAAGCCTTTTTTGCCAGACTGTGCATGCCAAGACCCGAACGATTCCTGCCGATTCATTCCTTGTGAGCGCTGCCCGCGACGAACGATGAGCAATGCATCCTTAGAAGCGGAGGTGTAACTGCTGCGTCGTAATCGTTTCAAATAACGTGCTTGGAAATGCGACGGGCAAGAGTTTTCTGCTGACACGGCGTGTTAGAGCAGGGCGGCCAAGGGGACTCGGTCACCCGCTTGCCGCAGCCACGCCATCAAGTAGACAAAGCCAAGGAGGTTCTCTTTGACTTTGAACCCCCGCATCAGTTTGGACCGAATCTTGAGGCAGAGGCCGATGGTGCGTTCTGTGTCATTATTCGTCAGATGCCAGACACGACTCCATTGGTCGGAGATGCTGAGCGCCACCTGTTTGACCTTCCACCTGAGACTGGCTTTT
>JANWZE010000076.1 GCA_025054955.1 Blastocatellia bacterium
AAGAGCAAAGAATTCATTTTCTTTTTGCCTGCTGATCATGCGGAAGAAATCTCCGTGCCTGATGAGATGATCGAACGATTCCAGGATGACGACCAAATTACGCAATGGCAAGAAAGAGCCTTTCCAAAGGATAAGCCTGACCCGAATTGTCGTGACCGCAATGGGATGGTTCGCAAGAACCCACCAGAGCCTGGTGATCCTGTGTTCTTCTTGCGAGAAAACGAGCAACTTACTTTCTTCGGGCGGGCCCAGATGTTCCGCCTGCCCTACACGCAACGCCCCATAGACCTTGTTCCGCCAGAATTGCGCCGACCTGAAGACATTGACTATGCGGAAGCGTTGTTCGGCTTTGTGCGAACCAAGAAAGAGCTGGCAGAGATGAAACAACGCGGTGTCATCCAGGAAATCCCGAAGCAGGGCGATAAGCGTCGGGCTTATGCTGGTCGGGTGTTTGTAACAGACGCCGTGTTAGAAGATGGGCAGAGCGACTACTGGCTATCTCCTGATCCAATCACTCCAAAGATTCTCGCCACGCCGAAACCGACTGCCTTTCAACACTACCTTGTGCAAACCGGGGACAATAAAAGCCAACTAAAGCACTACGGCAGTCCAACTCCACAGGACACCATCATTCGCGGACACAAACGCTACTGGCACCAGGGTCTGAGCTCAGACGAAGGGTTGACGCTCGATCGAATTCGGGAACTGATCGAGGACGAGAGAGCGCGACTCCACCAGTTAGCAGAAACGAGTACGCAGCACACGCAATTCAAACCGGTAAAACCAGGTGTGAAATTCACGTTCCGTGTTTACTTCGAGAACCTCTGCGACCGCGAGCTGGGCGCACTGTGCTGGACGCTGCATCCGTTGGGAGATTCGAGCAAAGAATATTGTCACCATCTCGGCATGGGCAAGCCGCTGGGCATGGGTGCGGTGAAGCTGGAGGCAACCCTGCATCTGACCAATCGGTCCACGCGCTACGGTACACTGTTTGATGGTGATAATTGGCAGACAGGAGCAACAGCAAGTAGTGAGTCGTTGTCCGACCGCGGAACGCTGGAAGCACGCGTCAAAGATTTTGAGCAGCATGTCCTCGAAACGCTCGGCCACAGCGCAACAGGCCATCATCTCTCTGAAGTGAAGCGCATTGGAATGTTGCTCAAGCTGATGGAATGGCCAGGCTTCCGGGCAGTGCCGCCTATTCCCGGTCAGCCTGCGCCCAACAATTGTGTTATTACCGAAAATGGAGTCCAGCGCCCCAATACGCGCTACATGATGATTGAACTGCCGGGTGTTTCAGGATCAGGGAGAAATGAATACCGTGACCGTCCCGTGTTGCCCGATCCTTGTGCCTTCGATTCCAGTATCTGCACTCTCGCTGAGTCAGCTTCAAACAGCTCGGATGCACCTGCAAGTGCATCAGCTCAACCCAGTACCTCCAGTGGCTCGACTCCTTCACTGCCATCATCCTTGAAGGTCGTCTCTAATCCATCCGGTCGAAAAGCGAAAAAACGAAAGCGGAAGAGGCCAAACCGATAACAAGACGGGAGTCAGTTACTCCGATGGGAGATGACAGAAGTGACAAACCGGCAGCTCAAACCGATGACGGTGAGATTACCGTCTGCAGTAATTTCCCTCCATATCCGAAGGGAACGGCGGGAACGCGCTGTCGCGCTGACGTCACGAGGGAAGAGGGAAAAGCACGCCGTGCACTATTTAAGGGGTGGAAGTAGATGAACCCGTGGTGTTAGTTTGACGCACATATCTTTTCTAACCTAAAAACTATCTGGTTCAAAGGAGAGATCAGAGATGAACACGCGTGATGTAACCGTAACGCTGATTCCTACCGAAGAGGATTTTCAGATCCTCGACATCTTCATGGAAGCTGGGCGGATTCGACCCGATGTCATCCGCTCTCTGAGCCTTCCCTCGAACATCGATCCTGCCAAGGGAGTCGTCATTAGTGGGAGAGCACCAATTTGGTTATATGCCCGTTTAGTTCACCTATGTTTGAACGCCCCATGGGTCGCCACGTATGACCCAAAGGCTGGAGCTATCATTGTTGTCCGTCGCTCGGTGGATCGGCCACAAGTGGGTGATGTCATTCCGAAGGAAAAGGTATTCTGCTATTTGCCCAAGCATTCGGGGCCATCCAACCAAGAGGAGCCAAAGCCTGGAATCGGCTCCAAAGCGATTGCTTTCCTGGGACCGCCGCACAGTGGAAAGTCGGTGTTGATGAACGCACTTCGAATCAAGATGCAAGAGGTACTCCCTGCTGAGAAATTTCAACGTGATTTCTACGTTCTTCGCGCCTGCCCTGACGGCGAGGGGGATTGGTTCAACGAAATTCCCCAAGAGGTCGCAATGACGCTACGCTATAAGAACCGCTTTGACGATGAGTTTGTGAATCAAATCTGCCAAGCCCTAGAGCAGCTCCGCCAACAAAAGCAACTATTGCTCGTCGACTGCGGTGGCAAGATTGACAGAAAGAACCAGCGCATCCTCAACCGGTGCACACACGCCGTCATCGTGTCGCGCCATCCTGAGGAAATCCCCCTCTGGCGAGGAGCGGCGTTCTCCAGTGAGCTGGAAATCCTGGCGGAAGTAGAATCCCTCACCAATTCCTGCGCTGAAGTGCTTTCTTCTTCGCCTCTTCGCATACGCTTAGGCAAGTTAGAACGAGGAGAACGCTTGGCTGTTCCCGACGAGCTTTGGGGTTGCTTGAAATCTTTAATTGTTGATTGAAAATCTTTTGATTTGGAGATCGCTTATGGCACGCATCACAGAACGCAGCGCACGCGAGGCAGGGGCAGAGGATGCAAGAAGGAATTATCCTCCAAGCGACTTTGATGGCCAAGACGGTCGCATTTCGGACTTTGAGAAGCAAGTGGCCACTGTCACTAAAAAAGAGATAGCGGATGCCGTTGAAAAATGGCGTCAAAGGGAAAACGAGGTGCTGAAGGAGCTCAGGACCATGGTTCCCGAATTACAGGCATCGCTCCACCGCTTCGAGGATACTCTGGAAACCCACAGGCGCCAATTTAGCCGAGATGTTGCCCCTGAGCCACCCCATCGTTATGGGAAAGTAGCCATTGCTGTCCTTGTTCTCCTTTTCCTCTTCGAAGGAGGCGTCAATATCTTCACGTTCCGCTTCCTGCGTGAGCCCGGCATCACCACTGTTGTCATTGGCCTGGCATTGGCAGTTCTCATCCCCTTCTCGGGATTCTATGCGGGTCGAATTCTGAAAGCCAAGGAGAAAGGATTTGTGGAGTGGGTTGTCGCCGTGCTGTTAGTCTTGAGTGCAGCCGCCCTGATCTTTGTTGTGGCACAAGGACGGCGGATCGGAATCGAGGCGCGTAAACACGATCCCAAAATTGTCGAAGAAGCGTTCTTAATTTTTCTGCTTCTGAATATCTTGCTCTTCGGGATCGCTTTTGGGGATGGCTATTTTTCAGGATACGTCTATCCCCGCTTGCAGAAAGCGTATGAGGAGCTGAGGCGTCGGAAGCGCCAATACATGAACAGACGTGCCCGCTTGAATGAGGCGTTCATCGGTGCTCTTAGCCATGTGCGGGAGAAGCTCGCCACGGCGCAACAACTTGGTGTGGTTTATCGCGAGGCTAACAGAAGAGCGCGAGGCAACGTGCCTCAGGAGGAGATACCAAAGTATTTTGTTGATGCGAGCTTCAAAGTAACCAGTGAAGTGCCCCAAGAAATAAGGAAATATCTTGATTCAGATGAGCCGGTGCGTGATTATGAGAAGAACCTGACGGATAACGAAGAGGCTATAAAGAATGGGCAAGAGTTGATCGGGAAAATAGATCGAGCCTTCAAGGAGGCTAAGTCATGAGATGGCTTCTTTTCCTCTGCGTGACAATCTTGTGCATTGGATGTAACAAGACAAAGATTGAGACGCTGGGTGTTCTGGTGATGGTTGATTTTTCAGTGAGCGCGCGTCCAGACCTGCCTGATTATCGGAAATATCTTTCCGTCATCCTGAACGAAATGCCCGCAGACAGTCGTCTCGTTGTCGGTAAAATCGGAGAGACCACTGAGGCTACCTTTGATCCCTTCATTAACGAAACGTTCCCTGATGAAGATTTTTGGACAACCAACCCTCAGGATGTTGCTGATGAGAAAGAGGCCATCAGAAAAAGATTCGAAACGCGCTGCGAGGAGGCTTTTCAGAACCCGACACTCAGTCCCTGGACGAACATCGTATCAGCTCTTTCTTTAGTTAAGCAGGTATTTCCAGATTCCAAGCGCCGTGTTCTCGTGCTGCTTTCAGATATGTTACATAGCTCATCGGACTTTGACCTGGAGAAAGTCAACATCACCGATGAATACATTGAGGCGACAATTGACAGGTTGAAGCGGGAGGATCGCCTACCACGACTTGATGGAGTAGAAGTTTATGTTGCGGGCGCTCGCGCGCCGACTGACGAGCGGTATCGGGCTGTCAGGAAATTCTGGGGTCGCGTGTTTGAAGAAACCGGTGTTCAACTTAAATCGTATGGGCATACCCTTCTCAATTTTGAGCTGCGATAAGCGAGTACGGCTTGACAGTAAGCGTTTTGAAAATGGTGACTGAGAGGGCAGAAGGTACAACCTCCCACGACTCCCCACACCTTTTTGACCTGCTACCCGTAGCGTGTTCACTACAGCCCGCCATGTGCGAGTGAGCCTGATTGAGACGGCAGCGGACATTGATGAAGATGGTAGCTGTCCCTGTGGGATTACGGTGGCTTATGCTAGAATGCTGATGATCAATAATCACGACGAGGACGATTATGTCTCAACCACTGACAGAGTTCATGCCGGATATTCGCCACATCATCACGGAGGACGATACTCCTGTGGACAATTTTGCCTCTGAAAAACAGCAACGGCTGCTGACCGAACCGCTCTACAGCTCATGGGCAGGCCCCGGCCAAGGGCGATCATTTCTGGTGGCTGCTAATGTAGGAATTTTCTACACGCCCCGCGCAGCGGCGATTGTGCCGGACGTGTTCCTCAGTTTGGACGTAGAGGTTGCGCCCGATTGGTGGCAGAAGGAGCACCGGTCATACTTTCTGTGGGAGTTTGGCAAGCCGCCGGAAGTCGTCATTGAGATTGTCTCGAATCGGGAAGGCGGGGAGGCTGACGAGAAGAAACAGAAGTACGCGCGGATCAAGGTTGGGTATTACGTGATTTACGATCCGTTGCAGCAGGTCATGCCAGAGCCGTTGACGATTTATCAATTGCGTGGGCATACGTATGTCTTACAGGCGGAGCCGCGCTTTCCTGATCTCAAGCTTGGTTTAACGCTGTGGGAAGGGGAATACGAAGGTAGGCAGGATGTATGGCTACGATGGACCGACGAGCAGGGACGAATTATCCTGACCGGTAAGGAGCGGGCTGAGGCGGAGCGGGAGCGGGCTGAGGCGGAGCGGGAGCGGGCTGAGGCGGAGCGGGAGCGGGCCGAGCAGGAGCGGCAACGGGCCGAGCAGGAGCGAGCGGAGAAGGAAGCATTACGTGAGCAACTTGAGTTGGAACGCCAACGCGTTGCCCAACTGACAGAGCGCCTGCGACAACTAGGCAGGGAGCCAGAGTAAAGATTTTCGTTGCTCAGAGCCTTCCCCTGTGTGGGTTCACACACCGATGAGTGGCGAGAAAGAATTAGCTCATGAAGCGCGCGAGCGACGCGAAAGAATGTCTTTTCCAGCATTCGTAGTGTGCGGCAACGCATCTCAGCGGTTTTTCTGAAAATCACCACAAAGACACAAAGAACGCAGAGAAGAAGCGTGGCCAACAAACTCCTTGACAATCCGAAGGCAATATAGGGTTCATGCTGGCAATCTAGCAGAGAAGAAGCGTGGCCGACAAACTCCTTGACAATGGCACTTGCTTCACCTCTCCATCTTGGCGGTGCTGTTTTTCATCCTCCGTTGTGTCCGCTCACAGATGAGCAATTGTTATGGCGTTACTGTTGCCGTCAGCGTGAATGTGGCTGCGCCCGGTCCGAAATTAGCGACGGCAATATAATACGTGCCAGCTCGCAACGGAGGCGAACTCGTCGTCGTGATAGTGATCGTCTCTGTGCCCCCAGCGGACGTTGAGCGATAATCCGCCACAGCTTGGCCACCTTGAATTTGAATAGGCTGACCGAAACGGACGAAGAGATCAACATCTTGATTGCCACTGAGATCAACTCTCAATCGCGTTGCGCCACTCGGAACTTGAATCGTGTATTGTGTTGAGTTGAGAATGCCGCTGCCCGGTTGAGGCGCTGGAATCGAACCCGTGTGCGGCACGCCGGAGGTGAGCATGATCACCGGAACCTGTGGAGGCGGGGCAGCTTGTGCAGCGAGCTTGGCGACGAATACATCAATTGCGCCAGCCCGCTCCCGCTGAAATGCGCTCGCCGTAGGGAAGTTGTTGGACGTGGTGATACCGGTTACATACGCTGCACCCGTTGAATCCACCGCAATGCCATACCCCGCGTCGCCGCTGTCAACACCCAGCAAGATGTTTTCGCTGCCACCCAGGTAGGTTGAGTAGACAAGGCCTGCCCCGGACGGATTCAGTTTCGTGACAAAGGCATTGGGATAGGTGCTGGACCCCAAAAACGTGCTTTGCCCCGGCAGCGCATCAAGGACAGGAAAGTTGGCCGACGTAGTTTGCCCAGTTACATAGACGTTGCCGGCTTGGTCCAGGGCAATTGCGTAGGCAAGATCATCACTGTTGCCGCCTAGAAAGGTTGAGTAAACAAGCGCTGTGCCACTGGCGTTAAGCTTAGCGATGAAGCCGTCCCTGAAGCCGCCATGTGTTCGCTGAAAAGCGCCGCTCGTTACCGGGAAGGGTTTCAAAGGAGGTGAACGATCTGTGGACAGAGTCCAGCCGGTCACATAGGCGTTGCCGGCGCTATCCACAACGATGCCGCGACCAACATCAGGCCGATCGCCCCCCAGGAAGGTTGAGTAAACGAGCGCCGTCCCGCCAGCATTCACCTTGGTCACAAACGCCTCACACTCGAAGCAGCCGACGACCCCACAACCGGTATCGGTGTGAGTTGGCTGAAAGACGCCCGGCGTTGCCGGAAAATCAGGAGACTTGGTACAGCCCGTCACATAGGCATTACCGGCGCTATCTACGGCGATGGCGTAGCCTTCATCATCTAATGGATTGCCGCCGAACGTCACGCCGTAATTGAGCGTCGAGCCTGTCGGATTCAGTTTTGCCACGAGCACATCATAGGAGACATTGGCAGGGCGATACGACCGGCCGACGATATACGCGCTGTTGGTGGCGTCCAGCGCAATCCCATAACCGAAGTCACGCTCAGCCGTGCCAATGTAGGTGGAGTAGATGAGCGATGAGCCCGTCGGACTGAGCTTCGTCACGAAAGCGTCATACTGGCCGCCGCCGAACGTGCGCTGAAACGCGCCTGCCGTCGTTGGAAAGTTGCTGGAACCGGTCAACCCTGTTACATAGGCATGACCCATCGCGTCCACAGCGATGCCGTAGCCAGTCTCGCTATCGGAGCCGCCCAGATAGGTTGAGTAGACAAGCGCGCCGCTGGGGCTAAACTTGGCCACAATGGCATCAAACGGGCCTGAAGTTTCATAAGCATTCCTTGTCGGGAAATCGGAAGAAATGGTTTCGCCGGTCACATAGACGCTGCCGGTGGCGTCTACAGCGATGGCATAGCTTCGATCATTATTGTCGCCTCCTAAGTACGTCGAGTAGCTCAACACAGGATCAATGATGAGCGGGTGACTGGTGTCGTAGCGTTCCACCTGAAAGCCGATGATCGAGCGCGGCGCTTCCATCAGTTGGCTGCCCGTGGACGATTGGGATAGGAATTTGAATGAGCCAGCGACGTGCACTCGTTGGCCGTTAATGTCTTGATAGATGAACGGTCGCCGCTGGCGAAGCTGTTGGCGGCCGATGTGGATGACGAGATCACCTTGGGCATCTATGTTCAGGTGATCACCACCCTCAATGCCAATTCTGATGACGTTAGGATCAATTCCCGGCGCAACGACGAAGTCGTATTCCAATTGGTTCTGATTGCCATAGTAAATGAGGTCCACGCCGGGATAGACCTGAGCATATTTGATCTTGGCGTACATGGGAATGTCTGTGCGCCATTGCTGCGGGTCGTTGCCGATGAAGTAATGCTTTCGCGCGGCTATTGGCTCTAAGCCGACAATCTGAGGTGTAGTCCTAGCGCCGATCAGCTTCAGGCGCAGTGTAGCCGATTGTGACTCTTGGAGGTTGGTTTCGGGTTCGCCGGCGTCTGCTCGGGCGGTTGAACGATCTTGCTTGGACTCGCGAGCGTTCGTTGCTCGCAGGTGTAAGACAGCCTCGGTGGCAGCGAAATACACGTCGTAGCCAGGCCCGCGCGCCAGGAACTTGACGCGAGGATCACACTGTCCTTGATTCGATTCAAAGCTCAATGGTTGTTGCGCGAAACGTGTGTTGACCCAGGAGGTCAGCGTCGCTGCGCGGGCAGATAGCGCAGAGTTGAGGCTGGCCGCGCCGTTGATGTCGTGATGAAGGGGAGACGTCCAGCCAAGCCACCATACACCAATCAGCATAAGGGAAAACGTTCGTTTCATGGATCTCCACTCCAGCTTTCAACTTTTGCATAAGAGGGCGGCAGATTACAAAATATCAGTCCATTTTTCAAGTCAAACGCCACGACGCGGGTTCGGGACGTAAGGTCGTGATGGCGCGGCTTCGTTGCATGAGTGCTTGAGTTTGGTGGCGAGGTTGTGTAGCTTATGCCTGCTCATGTAAGGAGGATTCAATGAAAAAACAGATTGCATTGTCTCTCATTGTAGTTTGTTTATCGGTGGCGCTTGTTCGGGCGCAAGAACCTGTTGATCTGGGGATGGTGATGCGCATCAAGGCGGAAGGGTTTGAGCGATCAAAGGTCATGGATACGCTCTGGTATTTGACCGAGCATGCCGGGCCGCGATTGACGAATTCGCCGCAACTGAAGCAGGCCAGCCAGTGGTGTGTGAAGAAACTGACCGAGTGGGGGCTGGTGAACGCGCGGCTGGAGCCGTGGGGCATTTTTGGTCGTGGCTGGTCGGTTGAGCGGTTTTCCATTGAGATGGTTGAGCCGCATTTCATGCCGATTATCGCCTATCCGAAGGCATGGACGGCCAGTACCAACGGCGTCGTGAGTGGCACGCCAGTACTGGTTGAAATTCGGTCGGAAGCCGATTTTGAGAAGTATCGCGGCAAGCTCAAAGGGGCGATCGTCATGAATGAATCGCCGCGTCAAGTCGAGCCTCGTTTTGAAGCCGACGCTCGACGCCATTCGGATCAAGACTTGCAACGGCTGGCCGGCGCGCCGGAACCGGCAAGCGTGCCAGGTCGCGCTCAGCAGCGCCAGGAATTTCGCGCGCGACGCGCCTTGCAGGAGAAAATAGGAAATTTCTTCCGCCAGGAGGGCGTCGCTGTGCTGCTGGAGCCGAGTCGCGGCGAACACGGCACGATTTTTGTCGCCGGCGGTGGGGATTATAAGAAGGATGGCGAGCCTGGTGTGCCTGCCTTCGTCGTTGCGATTGAGCACTACGCGCGGATCGTTCGACATCTGGAGCGCAAGCAGCCGGTCAGATTAAACATTGAGTTGCGGGCAAAGTTTCATGATGAGGATTTGCAAGCCTACAACGTGATCGCTGAAATTCCCGGCACGGACCCGAAGCTCAAAGATGAATTGGTCATGCTGGGGGCGCATCTGGATTCGTGGCATGCCGGCACAGGGACAACCGATAATGGCGCTGGCTCGGCTGTGGTGATGGAGGCCGTGCGTATCCTGACGGCCATCGGCGCGCGGCCCCGGCGCACGATTCGTCTGGCGCTGTGGAGCGGCGAAGAGCAAGGATTGTTAGGCTCGCAGGAGTACGTCAAAACGCATTTCGCTGATCCGAAAACGATGCAATTGAAACCGGCGCATAGCAAGCTCTCGTGTTATTTCAATCTGGATAACGGCACGGGCAAGATTCGTGGCGTCTACCTACAAGGCAATGACGCCGTTCGCCCGATATTTGAAGCCTGGCTCAAACCATTTCATGATCTGGGGGCGACGACGCTGACGATCCGCAACACAGGCGGCACGGATCACCTTTCGTTCGATGCCGTTGGCTTGCCCGGCTTTCAATTCATTCAGGACCCGATTGAGTACGGCACGCGAACACATCACACGAATATGGATGTCTATGACCGCGCGTTGAAGGGGGACCTGATGCAGGCATCGGTCATCATAGCGTCGTTCGTCTATCACGCTGCCATGCGAGACGAGAAATTGCCGCGAAAGCCGTTGCCGCTGGCGCAGCCCGATGAGCAGTCAACGCCTGAGTAAATCCGTGAGACAGGCCATCGCGCGTCGGCGAGCAAGAATGCGGCTCGCCGACCACCCGGCATGAAACTCATCATTCAAATTCCTTGCTATAACGAAGCGGAGACGCTGCCGCTGACGTTGGATGATCTGCCTCGGCAGATTGAGGGGATTGATCAGATCGAAATTCTCGTCATTGATGACGGCAGTTCAGATGATACAGTCGAAGTGGCTCGGTCCCGGAACGTGCATCACGTTGTCCGGTTGACGCCGCATCGAGGATTGGCAGCGGCGTTTAATGCCGGCTTACGTGCCGGGTTGCAACGGGGCGCCGATGTTATTGTCAACATGGATGGTGATCATGCTTTTCGCGCTGAGGATATTGCGCGGCTTATTGCGCCGATACTGGCTGGACGCGCGGGCATGGTCATCGGCGTGCGCCCGTTGGATGATCGTCGGTACTTTCCGCCGTTGAAAAAAGCGCTTCATCGGCTGGGAAGCTGGCTGATCTCACGATTGATTGGACAGGCGATTCCCGACCCAACGAGTGGATTCCGCGCCTATAGTCGTGACGCTGCGATGAAACTTCATATCGTGTCGCGGCACACCTACGTGTTAGAATCAATCATTCAAGCGGCTCATCAGGGAGTCGCATTCGCGCATGTTCCCATCGGTGTGAATCCGCCGTTGCGCCCCTCGCGGCTCATCAAAAGCACAGCTCATTACGTTGCCCAATCAGCTTGGACAGTGCTGCGCGCTTGTGTGAGTTACAGAATGGGCAGGCTGCTGAAGGTGGTTGCGCCACGGTCTGGTCATGCGTGATTCGTCTATGAAGATTTGTCTATTGGGGCCGAGTTATCCCTATCGTGGCGGCATTGCGCACTACATGACGTTGCTGGCGAGAGAACTTCGCCGCCGTCATCACGTCGTTTTTTTCGGCTTCACTCGCCAGTATCCGCAGTGGCTCTATCCCGGCCAAACAGACCGCGATCCGAGCCAAGCCGCGTTGACCGACGAGTACATTCGCGTGCTCGATTCGCTCAACCCGTGGACGTGGATGCAGACGGCTCGGCGAATCTGTCGTGAGCAACCGCGGCTGTTGATTTTACCTTGGTGGACGTCGTTCTGGACGCCGGCATTTTGGACGGTTTCCTCATGGGTCAAACGAGCCAGCGCCACGACGGTTGTGTTTATCTGTCATAACGTCATTGAGCACGAGACGAATCTGATCAAGCAATTTTGCACACAGCTCGTTCTGCAAACCGGTGACGCCTTCATTGTGCATTCGACGCAAGATCGCGCGAGTCTGGCTACGATGTGTCCGGGGCGGCCGATTTATCAAGCATTTCATCCGAGCTATGCTGAGCTGGCGCCGACTCGGCTAGCGCGCCAAGAGGCTCGCCGCAAACTGAATGTTGGAGAGAAGGTGTTGCTCTTTTTCGGGTTCGTGCGGCCATATAAGGGCCTGGAATATGCCATCCGCAGTCTTCCGTTGATTTTGTCTAAGCATCAAGTGACGTTGATCGTTGCTGGCGAGATATGGTCGGGCCGACGAGAAATCAAAAAGTTGATCAGTCAATTGGGACTGGAAGCCCACGTGCGCATCGAGGATCGTTATATTGCCAATGAAGAGATCGGCCTCTATTTTTCGGCGGCTGATTTGTTGCTGTTGCCGTACCTGAGCGCCACACAGAGCGGGATTGCTCAGATTGCCTACGCGCAGGAAGTGCCGGTGGTGGCCACGCGCGTTGGGGGCTTGCTCGATGTCGTCACAGATGGGCAAACAGGCTACTTGGTCGAGCCAGCCTCGCCGACGGCGATTGCGGAAGCCGTGATTGATTTTTTTGATCATCATCGTGGCGATTACATGGTTGAGCAGATCAAGCGCCAACGATCGCGGTTCACGTGGGCGCCGATCGTTCAGGCGATCGAAGCGATCGGGCAACAGGATGATTGCGTTGACAATCATACTGTTTCATGATTAAACCTTGACTGACATTAAATCTTGACCGACATTGATCAAGCGAAATGGAGCGTGAGTGGAACCGAGTTCAACGAACGGCGTGTACACAATCCAGGTTGAGTTCGTCAAAATGACGTTGATGAGGAGGGATGCAATGTTCTCTCGAACAATTCTACGAATTATGAGCATGGCGATGATGGTCGGATTGATGATCGTCGCTTTGCTTGGAGCGCCGGCCAGCGGCGAATCGGAGAACGCGCCGGTTTCTATCATGCCGCTGCGCGAGGTGAAAGCGGGCATGAAGGGAACGATTCGGACGGTGTTTCAGGGGGATCAGATTGAAGAGTTCCAATTTGAGGTGCTCGGCACGATGCAAAGCGTCTTAGGCCCAAAGACTGACATCATTCTGGTGAGGTTGATTGGCGCCAAGCCTGAGTATACCGGCGTGGTTGCTGGCATGAGCGGCAGTCCAGCGATGATTGATGGGCGATTGGTCGGCGCGTTGTCGTTACGTTTTGGCGCTTTCGCCAAGGAGCCAATTGGCGGTCTGACGCCGATTGAATCTATGTTGCCGTTATTTGAGATGCCGTGGCCGGCCCGCCAGCAGCGCGCCGCTGTGCCAGCAGACATTCAAGCTACAGATAAACCGGCAAGCGTGGCTCAAACCAGCGCGACGAGCTCCTCGAGCGCCGTCTCGTTATTGGAGCCGATACCGACGCCGTTGTTCTTCAGTGGCTTCAGTCAAAGCATTGTTGACCATTTTGCGCCGGTCTTTGGCTCGTATCATCTTGTGCCAATGCTTGCTGGTAGCGGCGGTGCTGCCAGCCTTCAATTCAAGCCGGAGAGCGCTGCCGATTTGGTGCCGGGCGCGCCGATTTCGGCTGTGCTCGTCCGTGGCGATTTGGGCTTGTACGCGACAGGAACAGTTTCCTATCGCGCGGGGGATCGCATTCTGGCATTCGGGCATCCGCTATTTCAAATCGGCAGTGTCAATATGCCGATGGCCAAATCGCGCATCCTGGCGACGTTGCCCAGTTCGCTCGGTTCTTTCAAGATTTCGCAACTTGGCGAAACGGTGGGAACCATCAGTCAGGATCGGTTGACGGCCATCTGCGGTCTGATTGGCGTCTCGCCTTCGATGATTCCTATCACGATCAATGTGCATAGTCCCAGCCGAGGCGTTGTGCCAATGCAATTTGAAGTGTTTCAGCACCCGGCGCTCACGCCCCTGCTTATCAATGTGACGCTTGCTCAGTCAGTGTTCAATACGCTGGAGCAGAATGACGAATTGACGATTGATTACACAGCGACGATTCAGATTGATGGTCACCGAGATGTGGTCATTAGGGATTCTGTTACCTCGTTTGACCGTAGTTTCTTCCAACCTGTGGCCATCACCACGGCAGGGCGGATTGGCAGTGTGTTTGCTCGGCTGTTTAGCAATCCCGTGGAGGCGGCGAAGATCACCGGCCTACGCTTGGAATTCAAGTTGAGCGAGCAACGTCGCGCCGCGACGCTGGAAGAGCTACGCATCTCGAAGCAAGTGGTGAGCCCTGGTGATCAGATTGATGTTTACGCTGTGTTGCGCCCATTTCGCGCTGAGCCACTCATCATGCCGTTGAAAGTGACCATTCCGGCGAGCGTGCGTCGTGGCGAGAAGTTGACGTTGGTCGTTTGTGATGGATCAACATTGAGAGCGATGGAAGAACAAGAACTCAGTCATACGAATCCGTCGTTGCGAGCGATGATTGATTGGCTGAACCGCCAACGCAGTAATCGAGCGATTTATCTGCGCTTATCACAAGCCTCGCCTGGGTATGTCGTTGAGGATCGTGTCCTGCCGTCTTTACCGTTGTCGGTGATGTCTGTGATGGACAGCCTCCGCGCTGATCAGCCAGTTCGACAAGTCGCAGAGAGGGTGATGTTGCTTGATTCTGCGGCAACTGATTATGTCGTAACCGGCAAGAAGGAATTAGCCTTGACGGTGAGATGAACTGACCGGAGACGAGGATCAGAAGAGAGCTTCTTGGAGTAGATCATGAAGAATCAGCATCGTTTTTGGAGGATGTCAAATGAAGCGACCCGCCGGCGTCGTCGGGCGCTCTTGGTTGTTGGTCTTTGTATGGCCGCGTTGTCAGCGCTTCCTGTGACGTTCGTCGGCAGGGTTTTCTCTAGTACCACACAGGTGTGGCGACAGGATAGTCGTGATGATTTTGAGCAGGGCACAGCCACCAACGTCACGATTCGTTCAGATGGCTATATTCAGCTTGCTCCGCAGATGAATAAGCTCTTCGAGGCGACGGATGCGCACTTCTGGTCTGTGGCTGAAGATTCCAAAGGTCGCATCTTCATCGGCAGCGGTCGCCAGGGCAAGGTCTACGTGTATGCCAATGGGCAAGGCCGCGTCTATTTCGATGCAGTCGAGATGGAGGTGCATGCGTTAGCTGTAGACCGTCAAGATAATTTGTATGTCGGCACGTCGCCTGATGGTAAGGTCTATCGGATCAGTCCGGATGGGAGCAGTCAAGTCTTCTATGAGCCTGGCGTCAAGTACATCTGGGCATTGATGTCTGATGGCCGCGGCTCGCTTTATGTCGCCACTGGCGATGAAGGCAAAATCTTTCGTGTTGACGCGGCGGGTCGCGGCTCGTTGTTTTTTGATAGTGACGAAAAGCATATCCGATGCCTCGCGATGGATGCTCAAGGCAACATCCTGGCTGGCAGTGAAAGTCGCGCTCGCGTCTTTCGTCTTTCGCCGGCAGGGAAACCGTTCGTTTTGTACGATGCGCCGGCCAAAGAAATCACTGCCATCGTCACCGGGCCGGACGGCTCCTTGTATGTCTCTGGTATTGGCTCAAGCGATGGCACAGCGGCGGCGCCGTCTGGCAGTCGCACCACGGCTTCGGCTGGCGTTGTGCTGGGCGTTGTTACGATCACGGCAGGTGACGCCGGCTCAGCCAGCCAAGAGAGCAGCAAAGAGGCAACCGACAAGGCCAAGCCAGCGCCGCCTGGCAGCGCCGTCTATCGGATTGCTCCGGACGGGCATCCACAGGAGATTTGGCGGTCGGATAAAACAACGATTTACTCATTGGCGCTTCGTTCGGATGGGCAACTGTTGGCCGGCACAGGCGACAAAGGCGGCGTTTATCTGATTCGGCCTGATGGCACGGGCAGCGCGTTGCTGAATAATGTTGAACCGGCTCAAGTGACGGCTTTGTTGCGGAGCGCGCGGCAGCCGCTTGTCTACGCTGCGACGAGCAACTTAGCTAAGCTCTATGCGCTCAGCTCGGAGCTCGCGCGTGAAGGCACGCTCATCTCTCAGGTGAAAGATACGGCGACGTTCTCCAAATGGGGTCGAGTCTTTTTCCGGCATCAACCGGTTTCTGGCGCGGTGGCCAAGCTCATGACGCGTAGTGGTAACACAGCCGAACCTGATAATACATGGAGCGACTGGGTTGAGCTGACTGCCGCCGGCACGGTCGCCAGCCCTGATGCTCGGTTCATTCAATGGAAATTGACATTAACCGGCAGTCCGACAGGGCAGTCGCCGGTGGTGGATAGCATCGAGCTTGCCTACCTACCGCGCAATGTCGCTCCTAAAATTGATGCGTTGACGCTCCAGCCGCCGGATGTGGCGTTTGAGCAAGTGCCGTCCTATGGTGTGACGCAACCGTTCAGTTCGGCTGGCGCTTCCGGCGGCAGCAGCGTCGCTGCGCAAGCACAAACCAATCGTGTTCGACGCTGGCAACAAACGAGCGGGCAAGCACCGCCACGTCAAGTGCTCAAACGCGGCTATCGGACGATTACCTGGCAAGCCAGCGATGTGAACGATGATGATCTAGTTTACAGCGTGTACATTCGCGGCACCGGCGAAACCGAGTGGAAGCTGCTGAAAGAGAATATTGAGGATAATTTCTACTCATGGGACACCACTCAGATGCCCGACGGCGATTATATCGTCCGACTGGTGGCCAGCGATGCGCGCTCCAATACGCCTGAACGCGCGCTAACGTCTGAGCGATTGACCGAATGGTTTCAAGTGGATAATTCACCGCCGCGCATTGAGGGGTTAACGGCCACGATTGAGCCGGGACAGAACGTGCGTGTTCGGTTCACTGCTCAAGACGGGGCCACACCAATCACTGACGCTGATTTTCTCGTTGATCACCATGATCCCAAGAAATTGATTTCCACTGATGGAATTCTTGATTCTGAACAAGAGCGATTTGAATTCATCATCAGTGGGCTGCAACGAGGCGAGCGCGCGATTACCGTGCGCGTCAGCGATGGAGCCGGCAATATGGCCAGCGCGCGCACTGTGGTGAAAATCGAGTGAGACCATGGGCGGTTGAATCAGGGGGTCTCACAGCGAGGTTAGAGCGATTTTCAGTTGCGTTTACCTGGGGCCCCACATCTTGCGCCCTAATGCATGCTGGAGCCGTGCGTTCCCAGGGTAAACTCATCCACAAACCGCTCTAGGTTCGTGGAGTTTGGATAGAACGCGGATGAGGCGGATGCGGCGGATTTTCGCGGATTGATCCGCGTTGATCAGCCGAATCCGTGTCATCCGCCTTCCATGAGCTTCTCGTTAACTTATAGCCATTTTCAATTGTCTTTGCCCGGGCAGCGCCTGCCTGCGGGCTCGTGCACGCTGCAAGTGCGCGCCCCAGGGTGGATTGATTCGCAAACCGCTCTAAGTAGGTGGACAAACGTTCTGGGGCATTTTGGGCAACGGGACGTTTTGGAGTGCGGTGACGTGTCACCGCTTTCCGGCCCAAGCGGCGACACGTCGCAGCACTCCAAAAAGGCCACGAACTTTTGTCACGTTATTCAGTTTCCTCCGCGCAGAATCTTGATGCCAATTTGGAAACTCCGGGGGCCGCCCGGACCGAAGATCGGCCCAACGTTGAGGTTCTGCGAATTGACGGTTGAAGTGGAAGTCCCGAACGCTTCGGGTGACTTCTGTGCAACGTTCAGATTGGCCGTCTCTGTGGGCAAGGAAAAGTTGGCGCGGTTGAACAGATTGAATGCTTCCACGCGCAATTGAAGTCGCCATTGCTCTCCGAGCGCGATTGTCTTTGACAGGGCAATGTCATACTGACTGAATGAAGGACCCCGAAATGTATTCCTGCCGAGATTGCCGAATGTGCCGAACGTGGGAACGCTGAATGCCGCTGGATTGAGCGGTAAACGAGGGCCTCGGCGTCGTCCAAGCGTGAGCGGAACACCGGGCACCAGGTTGGGACGTTGTGAAAAAAACGGCGTGGCATCGCCGATGCCGGCAGCATCGGAGCCGACAGCGACGGTGAACGGCTGGCCTGTGCGTGAGCTGATGATGCCGTGAAAGGCCCAGCCATCTATCAATCGGTCAGGCGATTTCAAAATGCGTTTCAACGGCAGTTCCCAGCTATAACTCAAGTTGAAGATATGGCGAACATCAAAATTGGAATTGCCACGGTCAGCTTTGGCGTTGTTGGGATTGCTGGGAAATGGCGAGGCCGAACGTGCGCCCAGGATTTGCGTGCCAAACAATCCCAAGGTGGAAGCATCGTCAATGCTATGTGACCACGTGTAGTTGGCCAACACGCTGAAGCCTTGGCGCAGCCGACGTTCAAACGTCAGTTGCATGCTGCTATACACCGATTGAGCCGACGGTTCATTGACTTGGATGAGGCCGAAATTGGTGTCTTGAAATCCGGTAATGGGACCGGGCACAGTGCCAAAGGGGAAGAGGAAATTGATGATTCGTTCGCGTAACAATTTAATGCCGCGGCTGCCGACGTAGGCGATCTGTGCGCGCATCGTCGCGCTCAGTTGCAATTGGAGGTTGAGATTGTATTGGTAGCTATACGGTGTCCGCGCATTCAGTGGGATCATGGTTCCTCCGCCGAATGGCGGCTCGCTTGGCGGAGTGGTTGGCAAAAATGGCAGGAAGTCGGGATATGGGCCGGGCAAGAACGCCGTATTGGTGAGTGTGACAGGCGGATTGCTCATCAGGTTGGTGGCGATTTGTGTAAGCTGATCAAAATAGACGCCGAACCCGCCACGAAGCACCCATCGCAGTTGTTTGGGTGGGGCAAAGGCAAAACCGACGCGGGGCGCCAGGTTGTTATAATCGCCTCGATAAAGAGGCGCGCCCAGTGGCGTCAATTGCAACTGTCCGTCGGGACCGAACACGATATTGGATTGGAGGCGATTGACTTCTTTGAGCACTGTGTTGAGTTCATAGCGGAGGCCGATGTTCCAGCTCAAGCCTTGCGCAGCGTGAAAATCTTCCTGCGCGTAAACGCCCAGATTGGTGAAACGGAAGCCGCGCCGACGAATGCCAACCTGATTGATGAAAGCTTGTGGCACATTGGCAATCAAGTCGTCCGTGGTGGCAAAAACGATCACGCCGCTCTGTCCGCCGTTGGCGCCTTCATTAAATCGGTTGAGCTGCACGCGGCGAACATCTGCGCCGAGCTTGATGTTGTGACGCCCGTGAAGATAGCTCAGGTGGTTCATGTACTGAAACGTATTGAAAGCGTCGCCCTGCGGGCCGACGACGCCGCCGACGATATTGTTGTTGAGCGTTTGATCAGAAACGATGACCAGCGGCAATGTCGGATGACCATGCTGATCGAGCGCCGGCTGGGCGCCGGCCAGCGGCAGCGGGATGCTCTGTTCATGACGTTTGATGCGGCCCAGTCCCAGACGAAATTCGTTGATGAGCGTCGAGCTAAAGATGTGCGTATGGCTGAAGGTCAGATGCTGAAGGCGGCTGACGCCATCATCTACAACGTTAGGCGCGGCGGCGGCCGATGAGCCGCCAAAGCGGCGGCGGCCATCACTGCCGGCATAGCGGATGAAGAAACGGTCGGATGTGTCAATGTTGGCGTCCAGCCGGAGCGACACATTATCTTCGCGCAGGCGTGACGGCGTAATGCCGGTGAACGTGGCCAGCAATGGATTCTCAGGCAGCGGCGGGCCGGTCGGCAGGACAATTTGATTGATGACCGGACGAATGCGTGCGTCGGCGCGTTGTCGAGCCAGCAGCGAAGCAACCGTGCCGTTGGAAATTGCGCCGAAGCTTTGCCGGATGCCTTCGTAAGAGGCGAAGAAAAAGAGCGCATCTTTCTTGATCGGGCCGCCGATGACGCCGCCAAATTGATGGCTGCGCAACGGCGGGCGGGGCAGCCCAGCCGCATTGTTGAAGTAGTTATTGGCATCAAGCGCGTCATTGCGCAAGAACTCGAAGAGCGATCCATGAAAATCGTTCGTGCCGGCGCGTGTGATCACGTTGACGACAGCGCCGGCGTAACGGCCGAATTCAGCGGAAAAGTTGGACGTTTGCACTTTGAATTCGAGGATGGTATCCACGGAAGCATAAGCGGCGCTGGTTCCACTGGAGCCGGCTGCGTTGATTTGCAGCAGCGGGTCGTTTGCTTCGATGCCATCCACTAAGAAATTATTGGCCGAAGCGCGTTGGCCATTGACGACGAATGCGGCCGCGCCGCCTTCGGCATCGGTGGTAGCGCCGGCGGTCAATCGTGTCAGTTGAGCGAAATCTCGGCCATTGAGCGGCAGGTTGCGCGTCCATTGACCGGTCATGATCGCGCCCACATCGGAGGTTGTGTATTCCAGCAGCGGCGCTAGTGCATCCAGCGGAAAGACTTCGGTGAGCGATCCGACTTCCAACGCCACGTCGAGTGCGCGGTGTGTGGCCACTTGAATGCTGATCGAATCGAACATGGCGGTTTTGAAGCCAGCAGCGGAAACGGTCATTTGATAGAGGCCGGGTTCGAGGTTGGTGAAAAGATAGCGGCCTGCGGCGTCGGTCGTCGTGGCGCGTGTGGCATTGGTGGTGAGGTGGCGCAGCGAGACAGTGGCATTGACGATCACGGCGCCCATCGGGTCGGTCACAACGCCGGAGAGCTGACCTGTAATCGTCTGACCGACAGCGGTTGCCGCACAGAGCAGCGCCATGAAAATGCCGACGCGGAAGTTGCCTTTGCGCGCAATCATCAGGGCAGGCTCAGTTGAAGAATTCGACCGGCAGCGATTTCGACGATGAACAGTTCGTTATCAGGCCGATGATAGGCCATGCTGTTGGGCAACATAAGCCCATCAGCCAGAATGGCCGGATTGGTTGAGGCGAATGAATCAAAACGCAATAATCGTCCAGGTCGCGGCAGATTGGGTGGAAGCGCAAACAAGTTAGTGCTCAGTTGCAGCACGAGCAGCCTGTTGCCGCTCAGGGGCTCGACGTCCACGCAGGATGTCAGGTCGCGCAGCACGGTTTCTGTCGCGCCTGTCTCCAGGTTGATTCGTTGAATCTGCGACGCGCGCTGAGCAAAGGGAAAGCCCGTCAGCAAGGCGACGTAGAGGTGATCACCATGCTGACGCGCGCCGGTGGGAAACGGGTCAATCATAAACGGTCCGATGAGCGTGCCGGGCGGCCGCGGGATTTTGGCGAACGTAACAAAATCCTTCGTGGTCTGATTGGCCAGATCAATCTTGACGATGCGTCCGAGTCCGCCGTCAGTCACATACATCGTCGTGGGGCGACGAGCATCAATCACCAAGTCGAACGGGTTTGGGCCGCGGTAGCCGGGCAGCGTCGGATCGGCGAGGTGATCCGGTAGGAAGTTGGTGAGCGTCCGTATGGTGACCTGTTCATCGTCATCGCTTCGAATGGTGAGGGAAGCGCCGCCAGCGAGCGCGATGTGGTGAAGTCGGTTGAGCGAAAAAGGGCCTAGGTCGAAGTCCAGCTCGCG
The DNA here is from genome assembly GCA_025054955.1 of Blastocatellia bacterium. NCBI lineage: Bacteria > Pseudomonadati > Acidobacteriota > Blastocatellia > Blastocatellia bacterium. The sequence goes on from JANWZE010000076.1 coordinate 21,053, forward strand.
CTGGAAATCCAGTTGCAAAACAGAGCTGAACAACGGCGACGAAGGAAATGGATTAAATTCGCTCGCCGTGCCCGGTTGCATTGAGCGACCCGCTAGCGAGTCGCCGATGCCAATGCTGACGTACAGGGTGCGGCCGGCCACAGCCATGCTATTTGGTCCCGAGACATTGCCCGTTGGCCCGACAGGTTCGATCCCCGATGGCAATCCATCAATCAACGTGCGACGCTGACCAGCGGCGTTGAGCAATGAAATGCGTCCGTCATTTTTACCGCTACCGCTTTCAGCGACGACCACCAGACCGTCAGTCAAAACGATAATCTTGGTTGGCGATTGAAGACCAGTAGCAAGCACGCGAGGCGTTGCTTGACACATCGTTGTGGCAGGGAATAGCTGTAGCAGAGCCAAGACAAGAGCCAGCCATCGAGCGATCATGGACTCCTCCGGTCTTCTGTTGCGCGCGCTGGGTCTGACATCTTCACGGCGGTGAATTCTAGCTCAGGCGCTAGGGTCTGACAAGCAAACATGGGCATTGAGTCATTTATCATGAGGTGAGATGTCGGCGTAGCAGAGGTGTCTCAGATCGCACGCGTAGGTCCACGTTCGATGGCGATGGCGCACGAAACAGCCTCTGTGTAGCAGAGCGTCTGACATTGCACGCGTGAGCGCGGGTCCACGTTCGATGGCGATGGCGCGCGCAAACAGCCTCTATCAGCCGTCAAAAGCAAGGCCAGGCGAAGTCTCTCTACCTTGCGTGTCATGAGCCTTTCACCTACAATCCGGCCATTCTGCGATCATCATGAACAAAACGTTGATCATTGGGTTAGATGGTGTCGGGTTTGATGGACTGCGCCGATTAGTTGCTGAGCGACAATGTCCCACGCTGGGACGATTGATGCAGAACGGGGCATGTTGTCAACTGGAGTCCACGTTTCCCCCGATCACCACCGTTGCCTGGACATCATTAGCAACCGGCAAGAATCCGGGCAAACACGGCATCTTTGAGTTCATGGTCTCGCGTCGTGGGGATCGCCAGCCCATGCTGGCCAATGCGACCGCGCGGGATGGTGAAGCGATTTGGGAGATCGCGCATCGGGCTGGTCTCAGGGTGATTGTGACCAATTTCCCATGCACATATCCGCCCGTTGCCCTCAATGGCGTGATGATTGCTGACTTCATGACGCCGCGTGGTCGGCGCGATTTTGTTTCACCGCCTGAGCTACTGAATGAGATTGAGACAAACCTTGGGCCGTATCGCCTCTATCTGACGCAGACCTATGCGCGTGGTCAGGTGGATGCCGTCATTGATGAGTTAATCGCGGAGGCGCAGTACAAATCGCGTGTCAATCGCTACCTGATGCGACGGTTTCAATGGGACCTGTTCATTACGCATCTTTGGGGAACGGATCGAATCCAGCATGAACTCTGGCACATTACCGATCCCGCACATCCGCGTCACGATGTGGTTGAATCACGCCACTACCGGCCCAAAATCCTCGCCTACTGGCAAGAAGTGGATCGGCAGATTGATCGAATGATCCAAGAAGCTGGACCAGGTACGTCTGTTTGGATCGTCTCCGATCATGGATTTGGGCCGATACACTGGTACTGTTCGTTCAATCTCTGGTTGCTCCAGCAGGGATTCTTGACATTGAAAACTGATGCGTTGAGTCGGATCAAATGGGCATTATTTCAGTTGGGCATAACACCAGAGCTGGCCTATCGGGCGAGCCGTCATTGGTTGTTCCATCGGATTCGTCCGCCGCGCGGCATGAGCCTCGACCCGCGCTCCGTTGGTTGGTTGAGCCGTTGCTTCCTCTCGTTTTCCGATGTGGATTGGAAGCGCACGACCGTCTATAGCAAAGGGAACTATGGCCAGATGTTTGTCAATCTCCGCGGGCGAGAGCCGCACGGCATTGTCGCGCCCGGACGCGAGTATGAAGACGTCAGAGAACGCCTGATCGCCCGGTTGCGCGACGTGGTTGATCCGGTCAGTGGCCAGCGGCTCATCGGGCCGATCTGGAAGCGAGAAGAACTTTATGCCGGACCGCACGTGGAGCACGCGCCGGACATCTGTTTTCTGCCCCATGACATGCGCTATCTGGCGCTTGGCAACACCGACTTCACCTCCAGGCGATTTATCACCGGCGCGTTTGGAAACTCAGGTGGACACCGGTTGCATGGAGTGTTGCTGGCGCAGGGTGAGCATATTCGTTCCGGCGTCGAGCTTGGCCAAGCAAAAATCTATGACGTGCTTCCCAGTCTGTTGTACTCGATGGGTCTGAGCATCCCGACGGACATTGACGGACAACTGATTGCCGAATTGTTTGAGCCGCAGTATCTGTGTGCGCATCCGCCACGCTATCAGCAGGCCGTTTCCTCGCAGGCCCAAAGGCAATCCGTTGAATTTACCCCCGAAGAACAAGCTGAGGTCGAGGCACGATTAAGAAGCTTGGGATATTTGGCATGACGTCATCACGCCGCGTGCTCATGTTAACCAGCTCATATCCACGCTGGCCGGGCGATTCAACGTGCGAGTACTTACGGCATTTTGCCGAGCAACTGGCCAAGGAGTTTGCCGTCACCGTGCTGACTCCGCCGAGTCAGGGAGCCGCGTCAATCGAATCTCAAAATCACGTCTCAATCATTCGCTTTCGTTACGGCTTGTTTCGTTGGGCAGAGGTGATCCAGTCAGGGAGCGATAGTTGGTCAGTCATGCGACGTCGGTGGATAGCGGTGGGCATGCTGCCTTTGTATCTGATTTGTTTTTTCTGGCAGGCCTGGCGGTTGGCGCGTCAAGCGGATGTGATTGTCTCTCATTGGCTGGTGCCGTCGGGATTGATCGGCGCTGCCATCAGTTGGTTGAATAAGAAACCCCACGTGGCCATTGAGCATTCAGGAGCATTGCGGTTGCTCAGCACGATGCCCGGTGGCTGCTGGATCGCTCGCTTCATCATTGCCCATAGCTGTCGGGTCGTGACCGTGAGCGAGGAATTGCGCCAGCGGCTGATTGAGCTGGTTCCCGAAGCTGAAGCGAAATCCGAGACCATCCCGATGGGTGTTGATGTGGATGGGCAGATGAGGCCGGGTGAAGCCAAGAAGGATGATTTGACTGTTGAACCAGAAGGAGGCCGCGTGTTGTACCTTGGGCGACTCACCGATGTGAAAGGTGTAGCTTATCTGATCAGGGCGATGCGTCGAATCTCCGAGGCTGCGTTGATTGTCGCTGGCGATGGTGAGGCACGAGCGTCGCTGCAAGCATTGTCGCGGGAGAGTGGCACGCCGATTGAGTTTGTCGGTTGGGTTGATGCCGATCAAAAGCGGGAGCTGCTGCGGGCATGTGATGTTGTGGTGATCCCCTCGGTGGCGCTCGCTGATGGTCAGACAGAAGGGACGCCGGTCGTATGTCTGGAAGCAATGGCTGCCGGCAAAGCAATCATTGCCTCACGTGTCGGAGGTATCCCTGAGGTGATCCGCGATGGAGTGAATGGCTTTCTTGTTGAGCCGGCGTCGGTGGAAGCGCTGAGGCAAACGCTGGAGCGCGTGCTCGGCGATGAGCGATTGCGGCGCCGCGTTGGTCTGCAAGCTCGTCGAACAGCTCAACAGTTTGCTTGGCCGCGAATTGGACAACGCTATTGCCGACTGATTCACGAGGTGGCTGCGTGATACAAGGGGCGCTCAACCCAACCGATGTGGTTCAGCAGGCCGGTCGTGGCACGATCTACATCAGCGCAGCGAAGGCCTACTTCATGGCGACCGGTTTGATCATCTACGTCGTTTTACCTCGTCTGCTGACCGTCGAGCAGTTTGGTCTCTATAGCGTGGTCGTCGGCGTGACGTCGGTGATCAACGCGGTGGTGATGAATGGAACGGTGCTGACCGTCTCCAGGTTTGTCGCCCAGGACGTCACGCGCGCTGGCGCTGTCAGGAACAGGGCCTTGCAATTGCAGATGCTGATCGGTGGCGGCATCGCGTTGGTCTATTATGGTGCGGCTCCTTGGCTGGCAAGTGCCCTTCGTGACGCGCGGCTGACCACCTATTTTCAACTGATGGCCCTAATAACGCTGACATACGCGTTCTATGCCGTGTTCATGGGAACGCTCAACGGTCGTCGGCAGTTTTTGCGGCAGGCATTTCTCGATTCGATGTATTCAACATTCAAGGTGACGTTTGTTGTTGGCTTGGCATGGCTCAGCCACGCTGTGATGGGCGCGTTGGTCGGGTGGTTAATTGCTGGTCTAGTTGCGCTGGCGATCTCAATTGTGCTGGTTGGACGCACAGCATCGGCCGGTCGAGTTCAAGCCAGAGAATTACTTCAGTTTCAATCGTGGTTGTTGATCTACACGTTGGTCATCAACCTGCTGCAGAAGGTTGACCTGTTATTAGTCAAAGCGTTGTCATCGCCTGATCCGATCATCGCCAGTGAGCAGGCGGGCTATTACAATGCTGTGATGACCATTGCGAACGTGGTATTTCAATCAGTCGTGGCGATCACCTCGGTCGCGTTTCCTTTCGTCGCGCAGGCCGCATCGGGGGCGAATCGTGACGCGATCAAACAATATATGACCCAGACGACGCGCTTCAGCCTGATGGTGATGGCCTGTCTGGCGACGCTGTTTGTCGGCAATGCGGGCGGGCTATTAGCGTTGATCTATCGGCCAGAATATCTTGCCGGAACGGACGCCTTGCGCATCGCGCCGTTCGGCATGTTGATGTTTGGTTGGTTCTCGGTCTTGTGCAGCTTGATCTCCGGCAGTGGGCATCCGCGCGTGGCAGTGTGGTTGGCGGCAGTCACGTGCGTGGCTGACGCTCTGTTAAACGCTCTGTTCATTCCCGTGTGGGGGTTGGTTGGGGCTGCTGCGGCAACGTTGATCGGGATGAGCGTCGGCGTTGCATTGGGCGCTGCGTACGTTCATTGGCAGTTTGAAGCGCACATCGGTTGGATGTCGTTGCTGCGAATCGCTGCTGTAGCCGTCATCGTATTGGTTGCGTCGCAATTGATTCAAGCGACTGGCGTGTTGATGTTGCTCAAGCTGAGCATTCAGGCGCTGGTCTTTGTCGGTTTGTTGGTGGCGGTCAAAGAAATCGGCGCAGTTGAGTTGAGAGCTATGAAGCGTCTGTGGCCAACGCGGACGTAGACGAGCTTGTTCACGCCATGCGGGGAATGGGCGGGAAGTCTCGCGAAGATTTTCATGGCCGGGAGGGGCGCTGCTCGCGTGCTTGTTTGGCAGGCAAGATGCCTGCGCTCCCAAGGGATTTTCAAGGGAATCATCCATGAGCAACGGCACGCCACGATGACTGAAAATGGTTATTCTCAAAGGAGCGATCTTGGGGACGCGGCGTCGTTAGACGCTGCAAGAGGGTAGCCAGACGTGAAACGTCTGGGTGGGCGTCATCCCAAATCCCTCGCGCCTTGAAGAGGCGCGCACCTCGTTCTCATCGAAACTCGTTTACGCTGTTCAATTGCTGGCCACGCACGCGCACAACTCGGCGCGCGGCAGACGCGCCATGATTGTTTGGTCTGCTGCTCCAGACGTTGCACGTCTAGCTACCTGCTGTTTGCGCCTCCAGCGCAAGCTGCGCTTGGACACTTTCCGAGGAATTGCTCAGGTGTGAGGCCTGCCACGAACGATGAAAATAGAATTCTTTCGTGAGGTTCGCGTGTTTCGTGGGCTATTTTCAGAGGAATCGCTCATGAGCGCCGCGCTCGCCACGAAGCATGAAAATGGTTATTCAAGGGAGAAAGCGCCGTCGCCGCTTCGCTTTGCCGGCGCACTCCAAGATAGAGTTAGGAATCGCCCATGTGCCATCGCCTGCCACGAACGATGAAAATAGAATTCTTTCGTGAGGTTCGCGTGTTTCGTGGGCGATTTTCAGAGCAGGTTATCGGTTTGGTTCAGGGCTACTGCTTGAGTCAGCTTGCTGGTTTTTCATGTGCGTGAGTATTTCAAGGACACGCTGCCGGCTCGTTTCATCGGCTGCATTGGCCAGCGCAATGTCCAGATATTTTTGTGCCGATGCGGGATCACGTTTGTTCAGGTGGTAGGAGCCTAGATTCAAGTTGGCGAGAAAATCGTTGGGGGCGATTTGCAGCACTCGATTCCATTCGGCTGCTGCTTTGTCCAGTTGCCGGCTGTCAGCATAGAGGAAGGCGAGTTGATTGCGCAGGTCTCGGTCCCGAGGAAATTGCTCAAGCCCCTGCTGGCACACCACGATGGCCTGCTCGGTCTCTTGGATCAAGTGGTAGAGTCGAGCCGCCAACAGAAACGAACGAGGCGGCGGATAGAGCCTCGTCGCTTGTTGGATCAATGCGTTCAACTGTGGCTGTGTTATGGGCTGTGTGAAGGCCTGACGAAGATGTTGAGCGGCGGACTCCACTTGGTCGCGATTGATGTAGGAGACGGCCAGTCGAATGTTGGCTGCCGGATGAGTCGGCGACGCGCTCAAGAGTTGTTCCCAATGAGTCTGCGCGTCTTCCATCCGACCTTGTGATTCGAGCAGCTCTGCCATCATCGTTCTAAGTTCCACTGACGACGGGTCAAGTTGAAGGCCTTGCTGGCAAGCTTGCAGAGCAGCTTCGGGTTGTCCAGTTTTTTGGTAGATGAGGGCTTGCAAGGCATAAGTGGACGGATCGTTGGGCGAGATGTCCAGAGCTTGACGAACATATTCCAGTGCGCGAGCCGGCTGGTTGAGCGCCAGATAGGATTTTGCGATGTTGCGGAGGATCATTCGGTAGGTTTGGTCTCGTTTGGCCCAGACGATTCGGTCACGGTTGTCCGGTTTGAGCGTGAGCGCATGTTGCAGGAGGGCGAGGGCGCGTTGCGGCTCGCCTTTAGCCAGATAAGCGGCTGCCAGATTGTTGTAGGCCAGGACGTGATTTGGATTGAGTTCAATCGCCCGTTCAAGCAGGGGAATAGCTTGGTCTACTTGGTTTTTCTTCATGTATTCAACGCCGAGATTGTAGACGGCTCGTGTTGAATGAGGGACAGCGCGGTATGTGACACTCCATAATGTGAATGAATCTTTCCAATCGCGATTGCGCAGGATGGTTCGCGCGCTCAGCGCGATGATTACGAGGCCGGCTAGGGCGTAGATTGCCCATTTCCAAGTCGGCCGCCAGGCCGCCAGTTTAACAACCAGATGTGCGAACAACAGGGCATAACCAAACAAGGGCAGATAGAGGTAGTGTTCGGCCATGAGCTCGTGGTGAGGAATGATCTGGCTAACGGGCAGCAGTGTGATGAGGTAGAAAGCGATGGCGAAGCCGATGAGCTTATCTCGTTTGAAGCCGTAGAGCATCACTCCAGCTACGCCCAGCAACACGATGATGGCTATGAGGACGCGCGGCTGCCAGAGAGATTGAGCAAGAGGAAAGGCGTCTTGATACGAAGCGATTAGCGTGACTGGCGCGAGCAGCAATTTCAGGTAGTGAGCATGGACAGTCAACACGGTGAGGAAGTTAGTCCAGAAGGAACCACCCCAGTATTCGAATCGGAGCGCGCGTGGTGAGCCGAGGCCGCGGCCCTGGCCGATTTGGCGTCCGATAACGACGAGTCCGATCAAGAGACCAGTCAGTACCAGCCAGCGATTGGCTTTGAGTACATCCCACGTCTGCTTGAGCAGCGCGGGAAAGAGCGGCTGATGCTCATGACTTTCCCATCGTGTATGAAAGTCCCACAGCAAGACAATCAGAGGCAAGGTGACGGCCATTTCTTTGGTGAGCAGACTCAATGCAAAGGCCACCAGTGAGCCAATGGCCATCACCGGTCGTTCCGTCTGCCGATAGCGAATAAAGGCGTAGAGGCTGAGCAAATAAAAAAACGCGAATAGGACATCGCGTCGCCCAGAAATGTAAGCGACTGCATCGGTCTGCAACGGATGAGTGGCAAACACAAGAGCCGTCAGAAGCGCCGTCTGCGGCTGCTTGGCCAGATGCAATGCCAACAGGTAGACGAGGCAACTGTTGGCGCTGTGAATCATGATATTGGTCAACCGAAATCCAGACGGGTTGAGGCCCCACAACCAATGATCGAATGCCAGACTGAGGTCGCGCAGTGGCCGATACCATTCGTTGAGAAAAGCGCCGAGAGAAAAATTTCGGACAAGGTCATTGTTGACGACTGTGTAGAGATCATCGAAGACGAAAGCGTTTCCCAAACTGTTGGCATAAAGTAGCCAACACAAAGGCGCAATGAGCAGAAAGACGCGCCAGGAAAATGTTGGAGCGGGAGCTGCGGATACTGGCTTGGATTTGATCATGACGGTTACATGCGACAAGCGACCGGGTTGTTGATCCAGGGTCTCAATAAGGGACTTGAGATTCGCTGCCGGGCGCTTCCTGAACAATTTGAACGCCGACGCTTGCGCCGATGCGCGTGGCGCCGGCCTGAATCATCTGTTGAGCCTGTTGAAAACTGCGAATGCCGCCGGCGGCTTTGACGCCAAGTTGCGGGCCGACTACACGCCGCATCAGCGCGACATCTTCAATAGTAGCGCCAGCCTTGCTGAAGCCGGTGGAGGTTTTGACAAAATCGGCGCGCGCCTCTTTGGCCAGGACGCAGGCTTTGACTTTCTCAGCTTCGTCCAGCAGCGCCGTTTCAATAATGACCTTGCACAGAGCTCCATGCTCGTGACAGGCCTCAACCACGGCGCGGATGTCTCGTTCCACCCACTCATCGAGGCCTGATTTCAGCGCGCCAATGTTGATGACCATATCAATTTCCTGCGCGCCATCGAAGATGGCTCGCCGCGCCTCAAATGCCTTGACATCGGTGGTTGAAGCGCCCAGCGGAAAGCCGACGACACTGCACGCTTTGACCGGAGAATTTCGCAGCCGCCGAGCTACTTCGTGAATCCAGATGGGATTGACGCAAACGCTGGCAAAGCCGTATTGCAAGGCTTCATCGCACAGTTGGGCGATTTGGTCGCGGGTGGCGTCAGGCTTGAGCAGCGTGTGATCAATGTAACGGGCCATGTCGCCGGCTGAATGCGCCGGCGCCGGACGGGCGCCCAAACGGGTGGCGCCCATGGCAATGACGTGGCGCATCTGGTCGGGTTGTTTGAGGAAACATTCGTCTGGGCCGGGACAGTCGAGCCACTCCGCTTCACGCAGCCGAGCGAAGATCGCATCGGTAATATCGCGGATCAGTGAGCGATCAATTGTCGTCATGGTAGCGCCTCAATGTGATGGTGAGGTCTTATGGTAGCGCGGTTTACTGTTGCCGTCTACGGCTCGGCTGCTTGCACAATGTGAGTGCGCTCGGTAAGATGTAGCTTTCATGATGTCACGACAGTTCAGCTCGGCCAGACAATCAGTGAAAGAATCAGTGAGAGAAGCAGCACAGGACGGGCGCAAGCGGATAACCAGGAGTTGTCATGCGGACACTCTATTTTGATTGCTTTTCGGGCGCGAGCGGCGACATGATCAACGGCGCGCTGATTGACCTTGGAGTTCGTCTCTCGCGATTACAAGAGGAACTCAGTAAGCTGCCGTTGAGTGGTTACCAGGTTCGCGCCGTTGAAACGAGACGAGCCGGATTGCGGGCGATCAAATTTGACGTTGACGTAGATCAGTCGCCGCAACCGGCGAGGCGGCTCTCGGACATCTTGGCTGCGATTGAAAGTGCGCCGCTGGCCGACGCGGTCAAGCGCCTATCACAACAGATGTTCATTCGGCTCGGTGAAGCTGAGGCAAAGGCGCATGGCGTGTCGCTCGAGGATGTGCACTTTCATGAGGTCGGCGCCGTGGACGCGATTGTTGATATTGTCGGCGCTTGCATTGGGTTCAAGGAATTAGGCATTGAGCGGTTCATCTGTTCGCCGATCAATGTTGGGCGCGGCATGGTCAATTGTTCGCATGGCCAGATGCCGGTGCCGGTGGTTGCCACGGCTGAACTGCTCAAGGGGGCTATCATCTACAACTCTGACATAGAAGCTGAATTGGTCACGCCAACCGGCGCAACCATCATCTCGACAGTGACTCAAACTCATGGGTCGCTTCCTCCGTTCAAGTTGGAAAAAGTTGGTTACGGGGCGGGAACAAAACAGTGGCCAGATCGCCCGAATCTGCTTCGCCTGATGCTGGGAGAAACGCCTGGCCCGGCGGCGTCTGTTCACACAGACAAGGTCACGGTTATCGAAGCTAACATTGACGATTCCAGTCCGGAGCTGCTTGGCTACTTAATGGAACAAGGGTTAAAAGCCGGCGCGCTTGACGTTTTCTACACGCCGATTCAGATGAAGAAGAACCGGCCGGCCACCAAACTCACGGTGATCTGCCGCGACGCAGAGCGTGAACGGATGGCCGAGCTGATCTTCCGCGAGACAACAACCATTGGGCTGCGATTTTATGAGGCCGAGCGACGGCTGTTAGATCGTCAGTGGGTGCAAGTCGCCACACCGTTTGGTTTGATTCGTGTCAAAGTCGCCTACCTGAATGAATCAGTCGTTAACCTCGCGCCTGAATATGATGATTGTAAGGCAGCCGCAGAGCAGCATCAGGTTCCGTTGCGGCAGGTCATCGAACATGCTATTGGAGCGTTCAACGCACAACTACAGCGCTCAACTCACAATTCAGTAACATGACGCCGACGAGACGATGAAAACGATTCAGTAACATGACGCCGACGAGACGATGAAAACATTTTACGTAACAACGCCGATTTATTATGCGAATGCACGACTGCATTTGGGTCATCTTTACACGACGATTGTGGCCGATACGTTGAAGCGTTATAAGCGTCAGCGTGGCTACGACGTTTTTTTTCTGACAGGGACCGATGAGCACGGCGTCAATATCGAACGCGCGGCCCAACAGCGCGGCGTGCCGGTCATGCAGCACGTGGATGAAGTGGTCGCTGAGACGCAACAAATCTTCCCGCAGTTTGGCCTGGAGTATGACCATTGGATTCGCACAACAGCTGACTATCATTATCGTGGCGCTCAGGAGCTGTGGCGGCGCATTCGCGATGCCGGTTATATCTACAAAAGCGATTACGCCGGTTGGTATTGCCCCAACTGTAACGAGTTCAAAGCCGATGCGACGCAAGAGCAGCCGGTGTGCGACGTGCACGAGCGACTCACCGAGATCGTTCAAGAAGAAAGCTACTTCTTTCGATTGTCCGCGTTTGAGCAGCGGCTGCTGCAACATTACGAAGCGAATCCTTCATTCATTCAGCCTGACGCGCGACGCAATGAAGTGGTGAGTTTTGTTCGTAGCGGGCTGCGCGACATCTCAATCAGTCGGACATCGGTCAGGTGGGGCGTGCCCGTGCCGGATGATCCCAAGCACGTCATGTATGTGTGGTTCGAGGCGCTCTCCAATTACATCACGGCGCTGGGTTTTGGCAGCGAAAATACCGATAGGTTGCGCCGGTATTGGCCGGCGGATGTGCAGTTGATAGGAAAGGATATCATTCGATTTCATGCCGTCTGGTGGCCGGCGTTTTTGATGGCGGCCGGGCTGGAGCTGCCCAAGATGATCTTCGCTCACGGCATGTTGCTCTCCGGCGGGCGAAAGATGAGCAAGACGCTAGGCAACGTGATTGATCTGCCGACATTGAAGCGATATTTTGCCAACGACATGATTCGCTATTTTTGCCTGCGCGAGATCGTGTTTGGCGAAGATGGCGATTGCACGTTTGAGGCATTGATTGATCGCTCCAATGCCGACTTAGCCGATGGTTTCGGCAACTTGTGTAGTCGCACGTTGACGATGATCAAGAAATACTGCGATAGCGTCATTCCAGCTGCGGCCCAGAGTGGAGATCAAGAGCAAGAAATCCGCGCTAAGGCTGAGCAAGCCCGGAGGGCTTTCCTTGGCGAATTTGACACGTATCGCTTCAATCGCGCTTTGGAATCAGCCTGGGAACTGATTACCCGTGTTGATAAGTACATCTCGGAGAACAAGCCGTGGGAACTGGTCAAACGCGAGACCGGGCACGCTCAACTGGTGACGTTGTTGAATACCGCCAGTAAGACACTTCGCTACCTCGCCGTGTTGCTTTCGCCCGTGCTGCCGGAAGCCACGCGGCAGCTCTGGCAACAGATGGGATTATCAGGCGAGCCGGCCGGAGTTGATCCGGAAGCGCTTGAGTTCGATGCTCCGATTGAAGGTTGCCGAATTGGCGAAGTCCGGCCACTATTCCCCAAACTCAATAAGGAGAAAATCATGACAGCCATTGAAGCAGAAAGGGAAACCACAGGCGAACCTGGAGGCGAACCTGTTGCGACTCCGCCTCAAGCAGCCGTGAAGGAGTCGCCGCCGGCGCAGCAACAATACATCAGCATTGAGGATTTCGCTAAGGTTGATTTGCGCGTCGGGACGGTGTTGACGGCGCGAAAGGTCGAAAAAACTGATAAGTTGTTGCTTCTGACTGTTGATATTGGTGAAGCGACGCCGCGCCAATTACTGGCCGGCATCGCTCAAGCATACGAGCCAGAATCGTTGATTGGGCGGAAAGTTGTCGTTGTGGCAAATTTGCAGCCTCGCAAGGTGCGAGGGTATGAATCCCAAGGCATGATCGTGGCAGCCTCGGTTGGCGACGAAGAGCGCCCTGTGTTGGTCGGTTTTCACGAAGATGTTCCCAACGGCGCGCGGTTGAGATGATTGGGTTCGAGCAGACATGTTCATTGATTCTCATGCTCACTTAGACGCGCCTGAGTTTCAACACGACCGTGATGAGGTCATCGCGCGCGCGCGTGATGCCGGCGTTGAGCTGATGCTGAACATTGGCGCAGGATACGTTCGGGACACTTCGATTGAGACAGCCCTCTCGTTAGCTGAGACGTATGAGTGTGTCTACCTAGCGTTCGGCATTCATCCGCATGATGCGACGCTTTATCAAAATGGCTGGGAAGAAAAATTGCTGCAACTGTCTGAGCATCCCAAGGTGTTAGCCTGGGGAGAAGTCGGCTTGGATTATCATTACAACCATTCACCGCGAGATGTCCAGCGAGCCGTCTTTCGCCGACAGCTTCAATGCGCTCGACAGCGCGGCTTACCGGTCATCATTCACACACGAGAAGCTGAGCAAGATACACTAAGCATTTTGCGCGAGCAGTGGCAGGGAAGCGGGCTAAGCGGCATTTTGCACTGTTTCACGGGCACGCTCGATTTGGCCGAGGCGTGTATCGAGATGGGATTTTACGTATCGTTCTCAGGCATTCTCACCTTCAAGAACGCTGCTGACTTGAGAGCTATCGCTCAACAACTGCCATTGGAGCGACTCTTAATTGAGACGGATTGCCCGTTGCTTGCGCCGGCGCCAATGCGGGGCAGACGCAATGAGCCATCGTATGTGCGTTACGTCGCTCGACAGCTCGCTCACGCGCGTCAGATGAGCGAGCAACAGATCGCCGCAGTGACGAGCGCGAACTTTCGACGATTGTTCGGTCTCAACACGGATTGACAGAATGGGAATTTAGTTGCATAGATTGTTCGCTTCAGAGAAACATGATAAAGTGTGGCCTCGCTCATGACACAAGCCGCAACCAATCCACCGCCGACGGTTGAACAAATCGCCCGGCACCTGTTCGATCCAGTTCAGCGCGAATTGATTGAGGTCGAGCGCGAACTACAGCGCCAGCTTCATTCCCCGATTCAACTCATCGCGCAGATTGGTCACTATCTTCATCGTGGCGGCGGGAAACGCATTCGTCCGGCCTTGTTGCTGTTGTCCAACAAGCTGTTTAAGCAATCGGCGACAGCCCCCGTCATTCGCCTTGCCGCTGTCGTCGAATGTCTGCACATGGCAACGTTGGTGCATGACGATGTGATTGATCAAGCAGAGTTGCGGCGTGGGCAACCATCGGTCAATCAGATATGGGGCAATGAAATCACCGTGCTGATGGGCGATTGGCTTTATATGTCGGCCTTTGAGATGGCCTTGCAAGAGCGGCGCTTTGAAGTGTTGGACATCCTCACATCGCTGACACGCCAGATGACCGAAGGCGAACTGATTCAGCTTGCGCACATCGGCAATATGGCCATAACAATAGACGAATATCTGGAGATCATTCGGAGGAAGACGGCCTATTTATTCAGCGCTTGCACAGAGATTGGCGCGCTGATGGGCGGGGCCACGCGATTCCAACGACAAGCCCTGCGGGATTTCGGTTTGAACTTGGGAATGGCGTTTCAATTGATTGATGATGTGCTCGATTTCACATCAACCGATCATGTGTTGGGCAAACCAGCCGGCAATGATCTGCGTGAAGGGAAGATTACGCTGCCGGTGATTTACCTGCTGGAGCAGGCGTCTACACAAGAGCGACGGATCATTGAGGCAGTGATTCATGAGCGGGATTACAAACAGGTTGAGCGTTCCCAGGTGGTTCGTTTGTTGAACAAGTGTGGCGCATTGAGTCGCGCGCGGGCTGTCGCTCGTGAATATGCCATGCGGGCCAGAGCTTTGGTCGAAGATTTTGCTCCCTCTTCCAGTCAACGTGCCCTGATCGAGATGACGCTGTTTGTGACTGAGCGAAACCGGTAGCGGCTCGTCAAGCTAACTAACACCAATCGGCCTGCGTAAGACTATAAGACTACGTTTCGCGATGTACAAAGGAGGCCAAAACACTTACCAAGCGGCGATCTCCGGCCTTCTATCCTCGATTGGTATAACACTCACTTAAGGCTCTCCATAATTTCGTCCAGCGCCTCACGCGGCGGTCTCACCATGTCAAGCGGAAGTGTGGCCAACGGTTCGTCAACTAGGTTGATGAGCTCGAGGAAGTCCTTTCGCCCAGGCTCATAGTAGATTAAGCCCGTGACCAGCTCGCCTCGTTTCTGGGCCTCGTGAAGCACTTGCAGGGCTGCCAGCTTGTCGGTCGGATCGTATTGCTCGCTCAATTTTGATAGTACCAACTTCGACCCGTCATGCAGTTGAATTTCGCGTGACGTTCCTGGTTCGTAGTCAATCGTCATATCCTCGAAATGAGGGATGAAGCTCACATCACTCAAAGGTTCGTCGTGGTCTTTGACGTAACTATAGCTTTTAGTGGAGCCATCATGGTCATTGAAGGTGACGCACGGCGAGATAACGTCGAGCATCACCGTGCCTCGGTGTGAGATGGCTGCTTTGAGCAACGCGAGGAGCTGTTTTTTATCGCCGGAGAATGAGCGGCCAACAAACGTGGCACCTAGCTCAATGGCCAGGGCGCACGTATCAATCGGAGGCAGGTCATTGACGACGCCATTTTTCAGTGTCGAGCCAATATCAGCCGTCGCGGAAAATTGCCCTTTGGTGAGGCCATAGCAGCCGTTGTCTTCGATGATGTAGATCATGGGCAGATTCCGGCGCATCAGATGCACGAAGTGACCAATCCCAATCGAAGCGGTGTCGCCATCGCCACTCACGCCGATGGCGATCATCTGCCGGTTGGCTAACAGAGCGCCAGTGGCCAGAGCCGGCATCCGTCCGTGAACGCCATTGAAGCTGAATGAGCTGCCCAAAAAGTAAGCCGGCGTTTTGCTCGAGCAGCCGATGCCTGATAGTTTAATGACCCGACGCGGATCAACGCCCATCTCGAAGAATGCATCAATAATGCGCTCAGAGATGGCATTGTGACCACATCCGGCGCAGAGCGTTGTTTTGCCGCCTTTGTATATAGCGATGTCGAGTCCGATGCGATTGAGTTTTCTGGGTGATGATGTTGTTGTCATCGTGCTCATGAGGTAATACCTTCCTGTGCGAGAATCTGATCGGTAATGGTACGCGCGTCAATTGGCAATCCATCATAGTGTCGGACACTGCGCAACTTCGGCGCGAGCTCCGGGGCAAGCTCCAGCCGGAGCAGGTCGCGCATCTGTCCGTCGCGGTTCTGATCAACCACGTATATGCGGTCGTGCCGACGAACGAATGATTCGACTTCCGAGCTGAAGGGAAATGCGCGAATCCTGAGATACGAAGCGTTGATGTCGGCTTCGGTTCGAAGTTGATCCACCGATTCGATGGTGGGAAAGTGGCTTGAGCCGAAGGCGATGATCCCCACGTCGTCGGCGCCGTCCCTGACCAGTTCCGGCGCCGGTACGCGATGCCGAGCGGTTTCAAATTTTCGGGCGATGCGGTCCATGTTTCGCTTGTAATCATCAGGGCGCTCACTGTAAAGAGCCCGCTCATTGTGCCCACTGCCGCGACAGAAGTAAGCAGGCATGGATGAGCCTGGGATCGTTCGATAAGGAATCCCATCGCCGTCAACGTCTCGGTATCGTTCGAAGCGCCCTATGCGTTGCAGGTCTTGTTCGGTGAGGACTTTGCCTCGCTTGGGCGGCTGCTCAGGATAGGGGAACGGGTCTGACATCCAATTGTTCATGCCCAGGTCCAAGTCCGACATGACGAAGACAGGCGTTTGGAATTCTTCGGCCAAGTCGAATGCTTCGATGGCCATGGTGTAGCATTCTTCGACCGAGCCGGGGAAGAGCAGAATGTGCTTGGTATCTCCATGTGAGAGATAGGCTGTTTGTAACAAATCGCCTTGCATGGTACGAGTCGGCAAGCCAGTTGATGGTCCGACACGTTGAATGTCAAAAATGACGCCGGGGACTTCGGCATAGTAACCAAGCCCGGCGAACTCCGACATCAGGGAAATGCCAGGGCCGGAGGTCGAGGTCATCGCGCGCGCGCCCGCCCATCCCGCGCCTAACACAATCCCCAATGACGCCAATTCATCTTCAGCTTGAATGATGGCGAAGGTGGCTTTCCCGGTCCGCTTGTCCATGCGGTATTTTTTCATGTACATAATCAGCGATTCGCAGAGCGAGCTCGAGGGCGTGATGGGATACCAGGCGACGACCGTGACCCCGGCGAACATGCATCCCAGCGCAGCCGCCGCATTGCCGTCAATGATGATTTTGCCCTGGTTTTCGTTCATCGGCGCAACCAAATAGCGATCCTGTTTGGTGAAGTGCTCTGAGGCAAAATCGTATCCAACCTGTAATGCCGCCGCGTTCATATCCAGGACAGCGGCCTTTTTGCCCAGTTGCTTGTTGAGCGCCACTTTGGCCTGAGCCATGTCTAGGTTGAGCAGATAGGCGAGGACACCAACGTAGATCATGTTGCGAACCAGTGGCCGCAACTTTGGTTTGGAACAGACCGGCGCAACAAGTTTGTCGAATGGGACGGGATAAAAGATCAGGTCGCTACGCCGTGAGCGCAGGTTCAACGGCTCGTCATACACAACGAGGGTGCCGGCTCGCATCTTATCAACGTCTTCCGGTGCCGTTTCTGGGTTCATGGCGACCAGCACGTCCGCATCTTTTTTCCGTCCGATGTAGCCATGCTTGCTCACGCGGATGGTAAACCAGGTGGGGAGCCCGGAGATATTAGAAGGGAACAAATTCTTTCCTGAGACAGGCACGCCCATCTGGAAGATCGTCCGTAGCAGAACGGTGTTGGCCGTCTGGCTGCCTGAGCCATTGACGGTTGCGACCTCAATGCTGAAATCGTTGATAACCGTGCCACCGGCTCTTAATGAGGGAGTCACTTGTACATCTGTTTCAATCCCAGACATGATCATCGTCTCCAACGTTTGGTTAAAGAGAACATGTTAGGTAGCGGCTAACGGCAAGTCAAGCATCGCAGTGAATGAGGGCTCGGGCAACACGTTGTCAGGCGCGATATTTCTGGCTACAATCAATCATCATGCTTCATCATAATGAACACTAGCAGGAGCAATAGATGATGAACTCGATCACGGCGCCTGTGGCCGAGGAAACGAGCCCCTACCAATCCATGTTTGTTTATTTTGATCGAGCGGCAAAGTTGCTCAATATCGAGCCTGATCTTTACACGTTCATGAGTTATCCGAGTCGGGAGATTACAGTCTACATTCCCGTGCGCATGGATGACGGCAGCATTAAAGTGTTTGTTGGTTACCGCGTCCAGCACAATTTTGCTCGTGGTCCGGCTAAAGGCGGGATTCGTTATGCGCCCGATGTCACACTTGATGAGGTGCGCGCTCTGGCCGCCTGGATGACTTGGAAATGTGCTGTGGTTGATATTCCGTTCGGAGGCGCTAAAGGCGGGGTTGTATGTGATCCTTCTCGGCTTTCTCCTGGCGAGTTGGAACGATTGACGCGACGATACACGGCGCAGTTACTCGACGTGATTGGGCCTGAGCAAGATGTGCCTGCGCCAGACATGAATACCGATGAGCAGGTGATGGCCTGGATTATGGACACATATTCGATGCATGCTGGCCATGCTGTGAGGGCAATTGTCACTGGCAAGCCGATTGAGCTTGGCGGCTCTTATGGCCGACGTGAAGCAACGGGGCGTGGCTTGCTGGTGGTTTGTAATGAAGCTTGTAAGATGTTCGGAATGTCTCGGCAGGATACAACCGTTGTGATCCAGGGAGCTGGTAATGTGGGTGGAGTGGCCGCGCGACTGATGTATCGAGCTGGGTACCGAGTCTTAGCTATCTCCGATATCAATGGCGGCATCTATCATCCGGCTGGCCTTGATGTGGATGCGGCATTGGATTATTTGCGAGAACACAAGACGTTTGAAGGCTATCAGCCGGCGGACTTCATTACCAACCGAGAGCTGTTGGAATTGGAATGTGACATCTTAATTCCTGCTGCGACCCATAATCAGATTACTTCTGAGAATGCGCATCGTCTCAAGTGTCGCATTGTTTGCGAGGGCGCCAACGGTCCGACAACGGCGCAAGCAGACAGGCAGTTGGAAGAAAGAAATATTTTTGTCATCCCTGACATCCTGGCCAATGCCGGCGGTGTCACTGTGAGCTACTTTGAGTGGGTACAAAACCGGTTGGGTTACTTCTGGCCTGAACGGGTTGTCAATCATCGGCTCAGTGGTGTGATGTCGCGCAGTTTTCGCATCGTCCATGAGTATGCGACAACCTACCACGTTGATATGAGAACGGCTGCTTACATGGTGGCGATTGATCGTGTCGCTACTGATATTCGGATGCGTGGAATCTATGCGTAGAGAGTTTGTCGTTCGTATACCTGCTTCCCAACGAGTCATGAGCATCGGTATTATCGTGCTTGTAGCGATGGCGAGTCCGTCTTTCGCCACACTGAGTGGTCGCGTTGAACCTGATAAAGCAGCGCCATCAACGAGTTGGTCGGGAATGCTGCGATGGCGATTAGCCGGTCCGTTTGGCGGCGAGGCCAGGAGACTCGCTGTGGATCACCAGAATCCTGACATCTGTTACCTTGGCACTGGTGACGGCCAGTTTTTTCGCTCAATTGATGGGGGTCAATCCTGGCATCTAGTGCTTCCCGGTTTCAATCAGCGTGGATTCTCCATTCAAACGATTGTGGTAGATCGTCGCTGGGCTGATCGAATTTTTTTAGGTGGTTGGTATGTCCGAGGACAAACAGGCGGCGGGCTATTTGTTTCGGAAGACCAAGGAAAGACTTGGCGCCCTATTGTTGGGCTCCAAGGTTTGCCTATCCGTGCACTTGTCCAATCGAGTCCAGACCCGGAGCTCTTCATTGCTGGCGCCTTGACCGGTGTCTACCGCTCTACCAACGGTGGGGCAGACTGGCAGTTGATTTCCCCCGATCATCCCGACTTCAAAAACATTGAGTCCGTGGCTGTGGATCCTGAGGACCCAAATGTCATTTATGTTGGCACCTGGCGGCTTCCTTGGAAGACCACAGATGGTGGTCAAACGTGGAAATTGTGTGGCAATAGCTCTGTTGGGATGATTGACGATTCTGATATTTTTAGCATCGCCATTGACCATTCCAACCGAAGCGTTGTGTATATGAGCGCCTGTTCGGGGATCTACCGTTCAGAAAACGCCGGCCAATCGTGGACGAAGATTCAAGGTATACCAGCATCCAGTCGAAGAACGCAGATCATACGTCAGCATCCTTTGAATTCATCGGTTATTTATGCTGGCACGACACAGGGGCTTTGGATGTCATCGGATCACGGTCAAAGATGGCGGTTGGTCACAGATCGCCGCTTAGTCGTCAATGACATCGTCGTGCATCATTTACGACCCAGCATTGTTATGCTCGCTACCAATCAGGGTATTATGACAAGCCGAGATAATTCCCCCTTTTCTGCCTCGAATACTGGCTTTTCGCATTGGACGGTTTCTACCGTGAAGATTGACGTTGAGAACCACTCGCGGGTCTATGCTGGCGTGCTCTCACCAGGAGTTTATAGCGGTCTTTTTGTTAGCCATGATTCGGGCTCCACATGGGAACCGTATGGTAACGGCTTGCAAGGTGTGGATGTCTATTGCCTCGCGCAATCTTCGACTCAGCCTGAAATCATGATGGTCGGGACAAATAAAGGGCTATTTCGGTCTAAGGACAGAGGGGAAAACTGGTCTCTCGTTGCTTTCAATCAACAATCGCCCAGGACAAATCGAGAGTTACGTCAAAGGCTACGTCGTCAAAGAACGCAGAATGCTGTCGGCGAGCAAATAGCGCCGTTGAACTCGTCTGTGAAAGTCATCGAACTGGATTTTCAATCGAGAGTGAAAGAGGAGACAGAACAGGTGTATTGCTTGACAGAGTCCTCAGTTATCAAAGGGAGTGTTCTTCAAGGAGATTGGCAGGTGATCTACCGGGCTGAGGTGGGCGAGACCCTCATGTGTTTGGTTCCCTCGAAGAAAAGACCATCTGTGCTGTACATGGGGACCAATCGAGGGTTAAAGCTTTCTTATGATGATGGGAAAACCTGGCGTGAGCTATCTATTCATGGAGCGTCCTATCCGGTTCAAGCTGTTGCTGAAGATGAAGCGACCGACTTGCTTTATGTAGGAACAACCTTGGGCGCCTTTCGGTTAGACACTAGCCAGGACAACTCTGCGTGGACACGAGTTGGCGGCGGGCTCCCTCTGATCAGCGTTTCGGTTATAGCTGTCAATCCTCATTACCGCCACGAACTAATTGTCGGAGACCAGAGGTACGGAGGTCTCTTTCTTTCGAGTGATGCTGGGCGGAGCTGGGATCGAATTGATGTAGGATTTGCTAGCAGTAGAGTTTCGACATTTTGCTTTGATTTCAGAAACAGCCAGCGACTTTTTGTTGGGACCCTGAGTGGTGGAATCTATGTAGGAAACTATGTGGGAAACGTTGTTGGATATGCTGACTTGGAGGTTGAGGAACACGGCCTTATACCAAATGACCGGTGAAGCTCGTCACATTGCTGCTCAGTCAGCTCAGGTTTCGCCACGCTTTTTAGCTTGATGAACGGGTCTTCCCCTCCACAATTGGTATAGCCTCCTGCTCTCACCGCGCTTGATGGTCATGGATCACCATGAACGTGGTCTTTACATTCCTGGTTGGTATTTGGCGTTTGTACATGGACTGATACTGTCCACATAGTTGGCATCGAAATTGGCCAGAGAAAAGACGGCTTCGCATCAATCATTACTCAGTATCAATGCAACTGCAAATCGCTATATACCAAGTCCAGCGAAGGGCCATATTTGACGAAGCGACATGGAAGCAGCAGCAGAGCACCTCAAGCGGCTACGATTTTCTGTTCACATTTGGTATCACTACTCATGCTACGCTCGTTTGTGTTGAGCTGCGCAGGCGGTGCATGAGAAGGTGGCCGGACGTGCAACCTCTGGAACAGCAGTGTGAGCAGCAGTGGCGCGTTGCACAAGCGCCGGAGTAGCGCGGTTGTGGCCAGCGGGAGTATGAACGGGCCGATGCAGGAGCGGTGGTGCTTGTTGAAAGCGCGATGGGTTGGGGAGTAACGGCTCCCAGACGTTGCATGTCTGACTACTCTCTGGTGGGTGGTGCCGCCCCCCAACAACAAGTAGATGTCAAGTGAAGATCGGGATTTGTGCTCAGTCAGTTCAGGTTCTGCCGCGCTTTTTGGCTCCATGAACGTGGTCTTTTCCTTCGCAATTGGTGTTGTGCCAATGGCGGATTGAAGCAGATGGTCGCTCGCTAGAGCGGTTTGCGAATCAATCTACCCTGGGAGCGCGCACTCCAGCGGGCATGAGCCCGCAAGGTCGGGGCTACCCGGGTAAAGGCATTTGAAAGTCGTATAAGGCCATGTCTTGCTCTCCTGTGTCCTTTGTGAAACGTGGTCTTTCGCGGGACAATTGATTCAGTGAGAGACTTGCTCACGTCCGATAACTTTTTCTCTCTTTATAGACTCTTTGTACACGAGAAACTTGTGCGAAGACCCCCATAGCCACAGAAGCTGCACAGCGACAAAGAGTGTCTCTGTGCCCCCTAACTCATTCACGAATCCTTCTCGTAGCGTGTGTCACTACGCGGGCAGTTCCCTCCGAGAAGCTGCGGATGTCAACTTTGGGCTTGGGCAGTTTCACCAGGCATGAGGCCCTCTCTCAAGCTAGAAGGGGACATCATCATCCGATGGTATTGGTGAGGGAATAGGTTCCGTTGGCCCAGGCTCCGAAATAGTTTCGTATGGAACATCTGTCACTTTGCGGTCGAGGAGTTGAAAGTCAGAGGCATTAACGTCAAGAGACGTTCTAACAGCTCCTGATTTGTCGTTGTACTCGCGCACAGAAAGGCGACCTTCGACGAAAACTTGGCTTCCTTTTTTCAGGTATTGGTTAGCTATTTCAGCTCTTTTCCCCCAGACAGTAACACGAAACCAGGTCGTTCTTTCTTGCTGATTGCCCCCACTATCTTGCCACCGTTCATTCACAGCAACTGAGAAATTGCAGACTGCCGTTCCTTGTGGGGTATACCTTAATTCGGGATCACGCCCGAGATTTCCAATCAAGAAAATTTTGTTAAACGACATAACTTCCTCCACGTCCAAACAGAATATGTGCTGAACAATGCGTTCAGCCACAGGGCTTAGCTTACGGCTCCTGCTCCAACGGTACTTCTTTTTCTCCACCTTCAAGATAAACAAACTCAGCCCGCCTATTAAGGCGCCAACTTTCCTCATCGTGGCCTTCAGCAACAGGTTTTTCCTCTCCATAAGATTGGGTTTCGATTCGGTCGGGCGACACATTGTGGCTTATGAGAAACTCGCGTACGGCATTAGCTCGACGGTCACCTAAAGCGAAGTTGTATTCTTGGCTACCCCGCTCATCACAATGGCCCTCAATCTTGAATCGGATCGTTTTGTTTTCAGGTTGATTTAACCACAAAGCCGCCTGAGTTAATTTTTCTTTTGATTCTTGAGTGAGCTCTGCGCTATCAAAGGCAAAATAGATCGTCTTTACATGCATAGCCATTTCCGAAGCAATGTTCCTTGTCCGCGTTCCAAAACGGGACGGTGCTTCAGGTTCAATAACAATGATGCGAGTACTTTTTGTATCAGTCCCACTCGGTCCAATGGCTGTGGCAGTGTAAGTTGTCGTTTGCTTTGGGGACACCTCGATTGAGCCGGCAGCGGGGAATTGCCCTATATCGTCAATCGTTACTCTCTCGGCATGTGTGGAAGACCACTGGAGCCTAGTTTTTTCTCCTTTTACCAGCCGGTCTCGTTCTGCTGTAAACGTCAAAGTTGGTGCTGGTGTGGGAATGGTAACCTCAATGCGAGCGAAGTCGCGTGCTTCTTTTTTTCCTCGCTTTGCCACGATTTCGTACGTTGCCGTCTGCCTTGGGGTGACTTGTTTTGTACCCGCTGGTGGAACAGTTTCGCCGTTTAATGTGACTGTTTTCGCGTTTTTTGAAGCCCATTTTAACGTTGCAGCTTCCCCTTGCTCAATCTTGTTTCGATCTGCTCGCAATGTGACTTGCGGACGGCAAGAGGCCGTGGCAGCCACAACGAAGACCAAAAATATCCACGCGTAGTTGGTGCGGTGTGCCATGCTTATATCTCCTTAATCGCGCTTTGACGTGGTTCTAGTAATGCTCGGATTACCATAGCGATCTACTCAAACCAGATAGGCGAAATAGCTCCCTGGGTAGTTAACTGCCTTTGGTTTGTTCCGTCAATTCGCATTGTGTATATTTCAAATCTTCCTGTTCGATCAGACTGAAATGCCAAATACCGTCCATCTGGTGACCAAGATGGACGCTCGTTGTTTCCTGCGTTGCTGGTTAATTGTACGATTTCTCCGCTTGTGATGTCCATCACGAAAATATCAAAGCGGGGCGATCGCTCGGGTTTCCAGCAAAATGCGATGTATTGCCCATTTGGAGACCAAGCAGGGGAGTCTGCTGATCCACCATTTTGTAATAGTCTCCTTTGTTTTTTCTGGTCAACATCAATGATGTGGATTTGAGGGGTTCCGCTTTCGTCCGAAATGAAGGCTATCTCACGGCCGTTTTGCGGGTTCCACCGCGGAGAGGTGTGAATTGCAGAACTTTTGTCAGTGATTTGATTGATTTGGTTAGTTTGTAGGTTGATAGTATAAAGCTGCATGGAATGGCTATCCTTGCTTGAAGCAAAGGTAATAAAGTTTTCGTCTGGGGAGAAGGATGGGGAGCTGATTGATCCGCGCGGGAAACTTAGCGAGCCAAGCAATAACCCATTAGCAGTTGAGCGTATTTGAAGAAGTGGTCCCTTTTGAGTGAGCGTGATATAGGCTAGCTTTTTTGTAACTGGCGAAAGTGTTGGAAAAAGGATAATCGCATGCTCGTATGTGAGTCGCTGCACATTTTTTCCGTCATAATCCATTTGAAAAATATCGCGAGCGCCAAGGGGAGGGGAAATGAAAGCAATTTTTGAGTGAGCAATTCCGTTAATGTTTGCTATAGCCTTGATCAGATCATTGGCTATGAGGTGAGAGAGCGCGCGTATTTTTTCTTTATGGCCTTGATAACTTTTGTTTAACACTATTTTTTCACTGTGGATGTTAACTACTTGCATACTGACTTTTAGGTGTTGGGAAGTGGATGACAGGTAAAGTTGAATAAGAAAGTTGAGCGACAGAGGGGGTTTTCTCCAAAGAGAGAAATCAGTTTTTGAAGAATTCTTTTGGATGTTTGGATACAAGCTTCTGTCGACCACTTTAGCTATGCCAGCGAACTTTATGTCGTCAGAGATTACTTCGATGATTTCTTGGCTGGCTCGTGAGAGTTCTGACTCTTGAGATAATAAAATGGCCTCAGGTAGAGCAATGGAAACTAGTTGCTCGGGTTCAACAAAAAGGCTTCTGAATTTTGACCTCAAATCTAGTGACTGTTCTCTTAAACTTCTTGTCTCAAAACGAGGTGGTATGTAACAACAAAGAAATATTAAAATAGTATATTTAATCACTTTCTTATTAAATAAAGCATCAAAGCTTTTCCTAAACCGGACAAGCAAGTCCAGTCGTTGCCCTTGATATAAAAGTCTTAGATTCATACAAACCTCGTAAGCCCGGTCAAATTATCATAACACTATGAAAGATGCAACAACTTGGCGTGTGACCGGGTGCGCCAACCAGAAGTTGGTAGATCAAGCGGCGATTTTGGCCTGGAAGGATGGTCGGAGATGCAAGAGTTCCAGCCGATCATTGAGCACGGCGACCCGCAGCGCCACGATGGCATCGCCCCCGGCCAAGCTCCAGCGACGACCACACCCGTTGGTGCGCCAGCCAATGAGCCGAGGCCCACCCTCCACCGCAACTCGTGCCGACCCCTCAGACTCTGGACCCGATCCGACAACTCATAGATCACCCCTACCTTCGTCTCATACCTTCGGCTCACGCCAAAAACGACAGATGACCACTCAATGACGCGTTGCGGCCAGGACTCATCTGCCGATGGCTTATCTGCAACTGCTCATCCGACGGCGCCTGCTCCTGCCCACACCGACAACAATAATAATACGCCTGCTCGCAGCTGAAGCGGCCAAACCCACTGAAGACCGGCCGTCGGGCATACCGCGTGATCTGCACGGCCAGTGCCGCCAGCAACGTCACCGACTGCGTCTCCAACCACA
>JANWZE010000077.1 GCA_025054955.1 Blastocatellia bacterium
CCACGCCAACCTTGGTATTACCTCGATTGTGAAGGGGTGCTGTTCTAGAGCGATTTTCAGTTGCCTTTAGCTAGGGGGCCCCACATCTGCGGGCGAATCCACGCTGGAAGCGGGCGTTCCCAGGGCAAACTCATTCACAAACCGCTCTAGGCTATCAACCAATTTACGCCGGTGACTACGCGGCTCCGAGTGTCTTCTCACTAACACTACTCCTGCTGCGGCTCCTCATCCTTGAGAATCTTTGACCGCTTTATTCGCTCCCAGAGTTCTGCCTCGTATTGATCGGTTGGCTCCCGTTGCAAAATCTTCTTGAACCCTTCCCGCACTTGCGGTGTGTTTATCTCCTCTAGGAATTTGAAAAACCCGTACCGCAAATTCACATCCTCTGAGGGATCCTCAATGACCCGAAGGAAAGGAGCCACATTGATGCTTCTGCCAAATTGTTGATAGGCGACGTCCAGCACCTGCCGAACTGAAACTCGAACCTGGCGGGGTCTGGATGGGTCGCTAGCCACCCGGATGAGTTTTTCAATCTGTTTGTCAGTCAGTCGCTCAAGGGCCGTTCTTCGACGGAAAGGGATGATGCTGCGAAGATCTTCAGCGGCAGAGGCGGCAAAAAGCTCCGGAATCTGCAGGTTTTCGATCAAACTCATCGAGAATTCCAGGAATTCCTGCTCTCGGCGCTCACGATCCCTTATGCTGTCAATCTCGGTATAGCGTTTAATGATTAAAAGGCTGTCTGGATTGGCTTCCAATGCCCAAGTATACGCGTAGAACTTCTTCTTCGGGTAGTACCTCCGTATCCCCGTCACCTCACCTGAACCAATTTCTACGTCTACATCGTCCTTGCCCTCACGTACCTTCTCGAGAAAGAAAATCCATTTCTCGCCAGGCTCAATGTAAGGAAATCTCCATAGCTTATAGCCGCCTTCCATGGGTTCTATCACCACATAGGGTTCTTCGGACTTGGGTAAAGGTATGCCGAAGTCGGCAGGGATCGAAACGAGTTGTTTAGAGGGCAGCACCAACGCTTCAACGATGGAGCCGGGCACGACCAATCCTTTCCCTTTCAGCACCGCGTGGACCCGAATGGTCATGATCTTGACTCTCTCCGTGTTGTACATCAACGTCGGAATTTTGACCTTAATCCCCGGTGCATACTTCATATCAATCATCTCGCCGATGGCAACCACAGGCAGAGCTGCAACCTGGGAGCCGGGCCTACGATGGGTCCACCAAGCCCACGTGGATAAGACATACCATCCCAACACACTCTGAGTCACCACCAGCCATACTCCACAACAAATTGCTAGTTTTAAGTTCCTGTGTTTCATTTTACTCCTAAAGTACCGCCTGATCATGGCCGAGGCAATATTGTTTTAAGGTACTCACTGTCTTGTCGCAGACCAGCCCTAAAAGTCGGTCGCGTTGTAAACACATAGGGGTTCTCTAGTAAGTCACGAGAAGCCAGTTGCGAAGCCATTAGCTCCTCCTCATTCGCACCCTCCCTCGTGTGATTCAATTCAGTTCCATCAAACATCCAGCCGGTGAACCGATCATCCCGAATTATGTCCCTCTCCTGTTCCGATGAATGTCCAGTCCTTGGATTCGGGCGGCTGGCCGGATTAGGCACCAACCCAAGCCGATGCCCCACCTCGTGCGCCGCTACGTTGCCAATCCCATTGCCAATCCGTTGCGCGTCATTGACAACCAGTACTCTGTCCTTGTAGTACGGCAAACGGTTCACAAACACTCCTAACCGATCGTCTTCTGCCACATTCGCATTGTAGATAATATCTCCACCGAAAGTCAGGTTCAGATGATTGATCTGGGCCTGCCCCAGCATGTAAGTTGGTTGTGTATTCAAGCTGGGATTCTGATCAGGCGCTCGCAGAAAACGCCCGTTGGCCCCTCGAATCGCCGTAATATCAACCACGATCACAGCATCCTCGTCAGTCACCGCCACTGACCCTTGCGCCAACTCGACAATGACATTGGCCATAGCTTCCTCATACAGCTCCTGAACTCGCTCACGCGTTCTCGCCTTGATTTGCTCCACTTTGGTCGTTCCCAGTCCCAAACCACCATCGGCTGTATCTCTTAAGTAGAGCACCGCATCATTGAGAAACCGAAGTTTGATAGTTATCGGCCCGACCTGAACGCGCGGTGGAGGTCCTGCCACACACCCCTGATGGGCACAGTAGAGCAGTTGATTATTGGGTAACCTAGCCTGAACGTCGGTTGTACCTGTGGCACGTGCCGTCAGTAAACCGTTGGCGCTCACGGTGGCGATATTGGAGTTCTGTACACCAAACGTCGTGCCTTGAGGGAACTGTTGCATCGGTTGGCAATGTTGATCTTCGGGCGTCAGTTGCTTGCTCTGCCCAACAGCTAACGACATCACGCGCGGCTTGATGTAGCTGGCCAGTTGACCAGGTTGGATGCTGAGCACAGCACTGTCCTGCACGGGACGTAACTTGGTGATGTTCGACGGTAGATTCACAAGATCAGCTTTCCATGTCGCCGTCCCGGTTGGGACACTACAGCCTGCCGGCACAATGATCGTAAAACGAAAATCAATCAGGCCACTACTACTGCCGAGCTTCCCCTGCGGATTCGATTCCCCAGGCGCAACGGCTGTCAACAAACCACATCCTACCGACGGCAGACTCAACTCAACATATACCTGAAGAAAATCCTGGCTTGTGACGTTCTCGGTCTCAACGGTCACCGTCAGCACCGAGCTTCCCCCAGGATTTGTTGTTGTCGGGTTGAACGTGGTGCTTTTGATGCGAGCGGTTTTCTGGGCAACGCGGCGGACAAGGAGGGTGGCACTGGGTTCAACGCCAGGGGACGTGCATGCGAAGGAATTCACCCCTGCATCCAAGGACATATCGGCCCTGTATGCCAGCAGTCCGGGTAGCGCACACCCTGGGAGCGCACTCAATTGAACGGCAAACACAAATGGGACCGCCACGTTGTTGGCCGGTACAAATTGGGTCAAAGAAACCGGCGTCACGTTGCTAATGATACAGGGCAATGAGCGAGCATTGTCTCGATTGACGCGCACTGTAACGTCTTGGCCACCCTCTCCCGTACCAGGATTTATCACGTATGCCCTCAGGAGCACTGTCGTAGATGCGCCGCCCGGCTCCACCTGGACTTCACTAGGAGAAAACTCCACACGTGTCAACTCCGGTCTATAACTTGTTAACCTGACTTCCCACGGAATAATCCCTATCTCCTCGGGCCGTGCCCCATTCCCGTCCGGTGCAATTAAACTACTGAAATTCAGTTGCAGCGTGCCCGGACAACAGCCAATGGCTCTTACCGTAGCGTTGAGATAACCCGGAAGCTGGAATAGATTCCCGACTGCTAAGCAGCCTGTACTCGCATACGACATCCCGGTAATTCGGCTCTGAGAGATGGATGGCGGAGGGCCACCATAGCAGAGCCCGACACTGAACGCCGTGGCTGGACCGCCAATGATGCCCGCCCAACCGCTGACGCGGGCACAAATACTTAGGCGCACATTAACGCCCAGGCCTCCTATAGGGGACGGAGTGACATATACTACAAACTCCAAACTCACATCGATGGAGACACCAATAACGAGACCGGTGATATTGACCGGCGTCAGGGGGAAATTATTCAACGGCGGACATACGGTTCCCCGGCAGGCAATTAGACTGGCAAACCATCGAAAGTGGAACGGGTTATAACGGGCACCGAAGGCCACGCCTCCCTGGTTTGTCCCGGCTGGTTGGTCGGGAAGTTCATCGAGCACCTTCGGCGTTTGAAAGTATATCGGTGTGACTAGGTCCGCTGCGATTGTAAATGTCTGAAGACCGTCAGCCGTGGCGGGAGCGTCGAGGGGAACCTGCGGATCAATCACAATCGGTTCGGTGTCCATCCCCATTGCACCGGACACTCTGATTTCTACCTGCCCGGCGGCATCTTCCGAAATTTGCACCAACCCGTTCATCACAAACAGCGGGAATGGCGAGTCTAATTGTCGGACTGAAACGTTGGAAATCTGTAAGCGACTTGGGTCTTCTGAGGTCAGCGTTGCCCCGTTTAAGTGATAACCGACCACCGACAGCGCATACATGCTTCCCGGTCGGACAATGGCAGGTGTGTACGAAGAAATCTTTAGTCTGGCCGGCACAACACTAAGATTGAACGCCTGGTATCCATAAGAGTTAACGAGCGCTGTGGGAACGTAATTTGTGGAGTAGTATTGGTAAAAAACGAAACAGAGATGCGTTGGAACAAACGCATCTAGTTGCATCGTTCGACCGGCTGGATCAACACTGACAATGCTGATGCTCGGCGCACAACTAGGTTGTTGGCTGGGAGGAATACTGAGTGTGGCCCCGTTGAGATTCGATCCCGTCAATGTCAATCTCGTCGTCATGTTCTCATTGACAAACCCCATCCGCAAGTGGGGCAAATTACCGACAGCAGATGTTACCACGCCCGGCGTGATAGATTCTATTAGTGGCGGGCCGGTCGGTGGCTGCCGGAGAATGAACACGCCATTGCTGGTGTCACTCACTGACGGCGTCGTGACGCTCGAGATTTTGATGAGCGCGTGGCTGGTGGGCGGCCCTGTCACCTGCCAACTGACGGAGCCCGTGTTGGGCTGGCTGGCAACCAGCGTCTCGTAGCTGCTGCCGCCATTACGCGACAACTCGATCTTGACATTCCCCGTGACATTGACCGAATTCCAGCGGATCGTTTGCACCGATCCGATCGGCCAATCCTCGCCGCCATCGGGCACCTGCACGGTGATCTGCCCCGTCGCGTCCGTCAGCCTCAACGTGGCTGTCAAAACGCGGTCATCACCGATGATAGGCTCACAATTCGGCCAATAGAAATCCGTCGTGAATCGGGCCGTAACGTCCACCGTGCCGGCCTGAATCCGCGAGATGCGAACAAACCGGTTACCCTCTTGAACAATCTGCCGAATAGTGACCGAATTGGGGGGATTCACAGCAAATGTCAGTGCACCCGAGGTTGATAAATTGATATTTTCAAACAACGCCCCGGTGTCACACTCCACTCTCTTGCCCCAAACGGGCAGTTCCAAGACTTGACCGAGCGGCAGCGATTGGGTCACGGGCGGTTGATTGGGGTCGGGCCCCGACGGACCCGCCACACACGGGCCTTCGCTCCCCTCGACTCCCCAACGAATGCAACCCCAAGGTCGGCTAGTTTGATTTCCACCGCCCCATTCATTCGTGCTGGTGTTGATCTTCAGGCGCGGATCATAAATGATCACCCGGCCAATCAAGCCACGCTGTGGGCTCACGTCCGTCCACTGCGCCTGCCCCCGCTCGATCCATCGCGGTATCACTTGATCCTGATCGCTGCCAATTTGCCGGTCTCGCAACGCGCGAATATCCAACGTCACCGTCTCGCCCGGTCCAATCGCCTGCACGCCCCAATCCCACTCGCCAGCTTCATGCACCAGCTTCAACTGAAACTGACCGACTTCCTGCCGCGTGTTCTTGATCTGCACCACCGAGCGCGTCTGTCCTGTCAATCGCCAGGGAAACGCAAAGGTGTTGGTCGGCAGCGCGTCCGGGTCTTTGATCAACACGTCGAACGCCATGCTGGCGCTGCGATCGAAACTGACCGCATGGGCGACAACGCTGCCCGGCTCGCTCGTGTAAGCAATTTCCAATCCCGCTGAGTCAATCCGGCGGGGCAGCCCTGCCCGCGCGAGTGCCTCGTTCAACGCCACTTGTTTCACCTGGTAGGGAGCTAGCCTCAGCGCGGGCAGCGTCGCCGTTTTCGTCAGTAAGCCCACCGTGTAGGTCACTCGCACAGTCGCTTGGATGTCAGCGCCGGTGGTATTGCCCAGAAGCAATAGCGTATCGAAACTGGTCAAGCTGACGCCGGGCACGCTGCTCGGTTTGATGAACAGTCCAGCGCCGTGCAGGCCACGGGAGCGGCGCATGGCCGGGTCCACGCAGCGAATCGTCGTGGAAAAACCCTGGTCATTATGTACCATCACGTATGCGAGCACGTCGCCCGGCTCGCCATCATGTTCGATCCGGAGGCCACCGTTGGTCGGCAGCGGAGCGGTCAGATTCAACGCAGCCAGGGCCTCACCAAGTGACACCTGTCGCACTTGATGCGGCTGAAGCGTTAACGGCGCGAGCGCGCGCGGTTGACCGTTGATGAGCAACGTGGGTCTGACGGTCACCGGTTGCTCACCGGTATTGGTCAGAATCAACTGGGCCGCACTCGATTCATCCGGCAGCCACCACAGTCCATCGAGTACGGTTGAGCGATAAAACCAATCGCGGTTATCGAGGGGAAAATCGAACGACCAGCTTGCCTCTGGCTGGGTGACGGTCACCTGCGCAGCAAGTGAAAATTCCTTTCCCGTATGACGAAACCGCAAGCTGCCCCAGGTAAACGTCACTTTCTGTGCGCTCAGCCACTGGCGCAGATTGAGGTGCTGCCGTTCGCGCTGGCGCAGCGCCAGCGCGGGCAGCTCGACCCGTTGCCCATTTGCGGCGAAAAATTCAGGAAAAACTTGAATCGGTTCGTCCGAGGTGTTGCTGACCATCAACCATGACTCGAACCCCGATTGGACCGTCCAATACGGCCCTTCGATCATCTGACGCGGCACAAATTGCGCGGAAGCACGTGGCGGCGAATGAACTACGACCGGCAACAAAACCGTCAGTCCAAAGGAGGCGAGAATCGCCAGAATGGTAAACTTCAACCATCGTGACCGGTGAAAATGGTACCCCCCCCACGCAATGCAATTCTGTTCGTCATACCACCCTCCGCGCTTACCGTCGCTTTAACGAGCTTATCGCGCGTAAGCGACTGACCGGTATGTTTGTTACCCTCCAACCCCTGTAGATTGGTCAGGCCGTTCCCATAATACCATGCAAGCGACTGACCAGTATGTTTGTTACCCTGCCGTTCGGTTACGCCTGGTTTTCAATACCAAACCTTAAGGGAAACGTGAACTGCGAGCTTACCTAATCTTGTGAAACTCGCTTCCTCACCCGCTATGTAGACCGGAAAGTTTACTAATTCCCACTACGACTGACCCCCGACCGATATCCTTCAAGGGGTTCGGTCGGGGTTATGTCAGTTTCAATCAGTAATAACAAACAAAGGATCGAGATTAGCTTGTTTCTTACCGTCCAAATAATTGGGGGTAGATGTGAGCTCACTGGTTCAGTCAACAATAGTACCCGCCCTTTGCAAAAGCACACCCACGATCAAAGCTAATTGCGACAAGATGACTGTTAACGTCAGCAGCTTGTCCATAGCTTCTCTCCTTCTCGAGCAAATGATGCTGTGTTCCCACCATCAGACAGGCGGCATTGTAACAAAATTCGGCTTGGGGGGCAATAAAAAATTCAAGCGGGCGGCTCACAGCAAAAATTTATTGACTCACAAAACGATTCTTGGTATGATGGGGCTGCACCGGAAGAAAGCCTCCAGAACCGTTGGCACATCTCCAGTTAACTCTTCATTAACTACGCGTGTTGTTGGAAGAGTGCATCTGTCATGCAAGCGATTGAACCTTCGCCTTCGGTCTATGCTGGAGCCTACCATCAGCAAGCTGACGCCGTGCTGCTTCAGCAGTGCCTAGAGAGAAATGAGCAGGCATGTTCAGCTCTATTGCAGCGCTACGGCGATATGATCTACTCGATAGCCTGCCGATGGAGCCTCTCACCGGAGGAGGCAGCGCGAGTGTTTCAATCTGTATGGCTAGCGCTGGTTGAAAAACCGGGGTTAGCGTATCAAGAAGATGGATTGAGCTGCTGGGTGGTGTCCTCGACATTGGCCGAGTGTGTTCGAA
This sequence comes from Blastocatellia bacterium, assembly GCA_025054955.1. Lineage (NCBI taxonomy): Bacteria > Pseudomonadati > Acidobacteriota > Blastocatellia > Blastocatellia bacterium. Next base: position 7,841 of record JANWZE010000077.1, read on the forward strand.
TTCGTCAACAAAGACACGGCACCTTGCGCTGCGACACGGACGCCGTCCTGTCAGAGGAAGAGATTGCCAAGCTGGAACAAGAACGGTTACTTCAGCAGGCGCTCTTGACAATGGCGGAGCCGTGTCAGGAGCGGCTCAGGTTCGTCTTGTACGACAAACAAACGTGGCTCTGCCAGCGTGCCGAAGACCCAACGCCAGCAACATGCGGCATTGAGCCAAAAATTCGTTGTTGCTTAGCAAAGTTATTAGCCATGCTCAAGGAGTTGGGCTTTTGACGTGTTGCCTGGATACCAAGCCGGCAACGAGCAACAAAAATGGAGACAGAGAACATGACGTGCATACCGATTGAAATGTTACTGGCGCAAGCACAAGGTACATTGCCTGTCGAGGAGGCCGAGCGAATCACTCACCATCTGCTCACGGCATGCCCATCATGCCGGGACCAATTCGACCTGATTCAGAAAACTGTGGCGGCCTGTGAGAATCGGAGTTTGGTCAGTCCACCTGATTGGTTGGTCAATCAAGCGATGAGTCTGTTTCGCTGGCGACCAGTGTCGGAGAAGGCAAATGAGCGGGAGATCATTCCGGCGACGCTGCTGTCTGACAGCACAACCAACAGGCGGCTGCTCGGCTTTCGCGGCGCCGGCGTAGCCGGTCGCCATCTGCTCTACCGAGCCGGAAATTATGACATTGACCTATTCATTGACTGCATCGAGCCGGCCAGGGCGTTTGACATCATTGGCCAAACGATGCCGACGGGATTAGAGCTGGACGCAGTGGCGCATGGCGATGTGGAGTTATTCAAAGCATCCAGCTTGGCGCTTGCCACCAAGACGAATGAATTTGGCGAGTTCCTGCTGGAACGCGTTGAAGAAGGCATTTACAGCCTGAAGCTCAAGTTCAAGACTTCGGAAATTGACATCGTTGAACTGAGAGCGTTAGCAGAGGAGTAGCAAAAGCGTGCAGGTTGAAACGACAACGATCCAGGACTTGGATCAGCCGGCCACAATCCAGGCGGCAGCTAAGCCATCTTGGAGTGACGAACAATTCGTCGAGATGGTCGAATCACTCGCCGGTAGTGACCAGCTCGATTATTTCTTGCGCTCCCATCAAGAACGAATTAACCGTGACACAATCAAATTATTGAAGGATCGGGTGAACTATCTGGTTCAGGCGGACCTGGGTCAAGCGATGCGCTTGGCCGAAGCGATGTGCAACGCGGCTGTGCTTTCCGGCGATCCGGTTTGCGAAGCAATAGCCCAGCATGCCTGGGGCCAAGCGTTATATTTCTCTGGCCGACATTCAGAGGCACTTGAGGCTTATGAAAGAGCTGCTGCCATCTACGGTGGCTTGGGGATGGAAGTGGAGAGCGCCCGAATTGCTCGCGCTCAAGTCGCTGCTCTGATGTATGTTGGCAACTACGCTCAAGCGCTCGCATTGGCTGACAAGGCTCGTGAAGTGTTTCGTCTGCACAATGAGATGGTGCTGCTGGCGGGACTAGAACTCAACGTTGGCAGCATTCATCATCGTTTGGATCAATACCCCGAGGCGCTGGAATGTTTCAACCGTGCGCGGCATCTGTATGCGGATTATCAAGACGAATTGGGCATTGCCTGGACGAACTATAACTGTGCCAATCAATATACCTGCTTGAACGAATTTGAGCGGGCGCTGACGCTATACCAGGAAGCGAAGCTAACATTTGAGAAGCTCAACATGTGGCGCATGGTCAACGATGTTGAGTACAGTCTCGCGTGGTTGCACTTTCAGCGTGGCAATTTTCAGGAGAGTCTCAAACTATTCTACAAGGTAAATGATCGCGCCAAAGAGTTGAGTGATGTTGTTACTGAGGCGCTCTGTGATTTGGATTTGTCTGAAGTTTATTTGCGATTGAACGCTCATGAAGATGCGCTGGAATCGGCGCAATCAGCGGTGCAGAAGTTTTCCGCGCTGGGGATGACCTACGAGCATATTAAGGCGCGGATGTATGTAGGGATTGCGCGGGCCAATCGGGGCGAGTATGCCGAGGCCGAACAGGAATTGCAAGCGGCGCGGCAGGGCTTCAAGGATGAAGGCAATGATGTATTCATGGCGTTGACCGACGTGCACCTGAGCGAGCTATACACACGGCAGCACGCCTTGCAGCAGGCGCTCACCTATGCGCAGGAGGCCAAGGAGGTTTTAGAAAGGCTGGGGATTGCCTCCAGGACGCAGTATGCGGAGATGCAACTTGCGCAGATTCACTATTTGATGGGCAACCTGGATGCAGCGCAGCAGCTTTGCCACTCGGTGTTGGCGAAGATGGAGGACATGGAATCGCCGTGGTTGAGGCATCGGTGTTTGTACTTGCTGGGCGCGACGCTCGAACGAGCTGGGAAGCCGGAGGAAGCCTATCCGCATTACACGCAGGCGGTGGCCCATCTGGAGAGTTTGCGCAGCACGATCTCTGTGGATGAGTTCAAAAGCTCGTTCCTGGAGGACAAGCAACGGATTTATGAGGACATCGTCAGATTGTGCCTCAGAAGAGAAAACGAGCCGATGGTGACGGAGGCGTTTTCATTTGTTGAGGCGGCCAAGTCGCGTGCCCTGGTTGAATTGCTACTGAGAGGCGACGAGCATCGGATCAAGCGGCGGTCAACTACCGCGGCAGCGGAAGCGCTCCATCACCAATGGCAACAAGTGCGGGAGCAATTGGATTGGTACTACAACCGCATCAATCATTACGAACTGCGCAGCCAGCAGCCGGCTCTCACGATCACGCGACAGTTGCGTCAGGAGGTGCGGCGGCGCGAGCGGGAGTTGGCCAAGCTCGATCGGCGCATGCGTGTGGAAGACGCCGAACATGTTTCGTTGCGCACGGTGACACGACCTGACGTCGCCGAACTGCGTCGGTATCTGGCCGCTGACGAGGTGCTGATTGAGTATTACGTGATGAGTGGTCGGATCAAGGCCTTTGCGCTGGACCGGGATGGCGTGCAAGTTTCCTCAGACCTTACAACCACGGCGAACATCACCTCTTACTTGCGGCGATTGCGGTTTTACATGGAGAAGTTCACGTTGAGCGACGAGTACATTCGCGCGCACAGGCAGAGCATACAGCAGCTCACGGAGCAGTGTTTACATGGGCTTTACGCGGAGGTCGTCGAGCCGATTGCCTCGTGGATTGAAGGGCGCAAGATACTGTTTGTGCCACACAATGTCCTGCACTATGTGCCGTTCCATGCGTTGTACGACGGGCGCCAGCATCTGATTGATCGCCATGAAATCTCCTATAGTCCCAGCGCCACCGTGTGGAAGTGGAGTCTGGATAAGGCCCGCAAGCAGTCGCCGGGCGACGATGTGCTGATCATGGGCATTCCAGACGACGCCATGCCGTTCATTCATGAAGAAGTCGGCACGGTTCACTCGTTGTGGCCGCAGGCGAAGGTCTTTGTGGGTGAGGAAGCGACATTAGATTGTCTGAAGAGTGAGGCCAGGAACTGCCGGCTGCTTCACCTGGCGTCGCACGCTGTGTTTCGCCGCGACAATCCGATGTTTTCGGCGCTGCGACTGAGCGACTCGTGGTTGAGCTTTTTTGATATTTTCAACTTGGATTTAACGGTTGACCTGGTGACGTTGAGCGCCTGCGAAACCGGCGTGAACGAAGTCTCGCCCGGTGACGAGCTGTTTGGATTGATGCGTGGGTTTCTTTATGCTGGCGCGCCGTCATTGATTGTCAGTCTGTGGATGGTCAATGATCGTTCCACTTCGACATTCATGCGCTGGTTGTATAACGGATTGAAGGAAGGCCTGACCAAGCGGCAGGCGATCCGGCAAGCGATGTTACAGATTCGCGCCGAGTATGGCCACCCCTATTACTGGGCGCCGTTTATCCTGATGGGAAAACCAACATAGAGGCTCTGGTGTGGAGGGAGCGATATGGAGCAAGCAAATTTGACAGCGGAAACCGAGGTCAAGCAGTTGAGCGTACACGAGCGGATTCTGCGGCGCACAAGCGAGATCGTTGAACGGAATCGGCAGTTGACGGCGCTCAACACGATTGCCACATCGGTCAGTCAGTCGTTGGATTTATCCTCGGTGCTGGAGAGCGCCACCGACCAGATCATGTACTTGATGGAATTTGAAGCTGGTTGGATCTCGCTGCTGGAGGCTCAGAGCAACCAACTGACGTTGAGCGTGCAACGTGGGTTGTCAGACGCAGCGGTTGAGCTGCTGAGGCAGCCGCTTGCCGGCCACATGCTCATGGGGTCGGTGGCCCAAACGGGCGAGCCGCTGATCGGGCATCTGCCGACGGGGCATGAGGATGCCTTGAGCGGGCAATTACGGCGGGATGGCTTCTCATTCTTCGTGGCTTTTCCGCTCAAAGCCAAAGGCAAGACGTTGGGCGTGATGACGCTCTGTTGCAAGAAGACGCGCATTGTGGATCGTGGCAGTAGCGAATTCCTATCTTCCGTCGGCGACATCATTGGCGTGGCGGTGGAGAACGCCTCGCTCTATCACAACATTGCCCAGATTGCCGAGCAATTGAAGGTCTCTGAGCACAAGTATCGGTCGCTGATTGAAAAGGCCAAAGATGCGGTCCTGCTGATCCAGGACGGTCGTATCTGTTACGCCAATCAGAGCGCAGTGACCATCAGTGGATATTCGCTGGAGGAGCTTTATCAGCTTGAAAATGTCCTTGATTTGGTCCCTGAAAATGACCGCGAAGCCGTCAAGCAGTGGTGTGAACAGATCGCGCAGGATGAGGAGCTGGCGAGCCTGGAGGTGGTAGCCCGCCACAAAGATGGTCATGAGATTCATCTGGAGGTGCGTGGGTCAACGGTTGAGGTTGACGGCCGCCCGGCGACGCAATTTGTCGTTCGTGATGTTAGTGAACAAAAGCTGTTGCGCGAGCAAATTATGCGGTCTGAGAAGATGGCTGCGCTCGGTCAATTGATTTCCGGCGTGGCGCATGAACTGAACAATCCGCTGACGGTGGTCATCGGCTACAGTGAACTGCTGACGCTGGCCGGGCAACAGCTTCCCGAGACGGTTCAGCGTGGACTGAGCACCATCCAGGATGCGGCGCAACGGGCTGGCAAAATCGTACAAAACTTGTTGACCTTTGCCCGCAAGCATCAAGCGACCCAAGCGCGGGTCAAGATCAACGAGCTGATCGAGCATACGCTGGCGTTGCGCGCTTACGAGATGAGCGTCAATAACATTGAGGTGGAGAAAGAGCTGGCCGAAGACCTGCCGGAGACAGTGGCTGACCCGCATCAATTGCAACAGGTCTTCTTGAATTTGATCGTCAACGCTGAGCAGGCGATGTTGAAAGCCAACAATCGCGGGCTTCTTCGGATTCACACGCGGGAGAAAGTGGGCTACTTGCCGAAGCTTCAAGGCCCGACGCGGCTGATCGAAATCGTGTTCAGTGACGATGGGCCGGGCATTGCGCCGGAGCACATGTCACGCATCTTCGAGCCGTTCTTCACCACCAAGGATGTGGGTGAGGGCACAGGGCTGGGGCTTTCAATCTCCCACGCGATCATCCGGGCGCACCGAGGGCGGATTGACGTGCGCAGTGAATTGGGCAAAGGGGCGACGTTCATCATCGAGTTGCCGATTGTGCAAGAGCTATCGGTTGTCGCCAGTGAAGCAGCGGACATGCCGCCGCGCAAGCAGGTCACACCAAAAGACGTGCTCATCATTGATGACGAGGCAGGGATTGTCAATCTCTTGCGCCGGATTATCACTGACGAAGGGCATCGCGTTGAGACGGCGTCCAACGGCTCAGAAGCGTTGAGCCGACTGGCGGACAAGGAATACGATTTGATCTTCTGCGATTACAAAATGCCGCAGATGAACGGTCAGGAGCTGTTTCGCGAGCTTGAGCGGCGCAATGGCCGGCTGGCCAAGAAAATGGTCTTCGTCACCGGCGACACCGTCAGCCCGCAGACGCGCGATTTCCTCGCCACCTGTGGCAGCAAGGTTTTGGAAAAGCCGTTCATCACCCAAGAAATCGTGCGCGTCGTCCGCACCATGCTATCGGATTAACCAGCTTGTGCCGGCCTGGACTGCATTGCGTCAGTAGCTACAACTCCCACCACACCAGCAATCCCACCAGGCCGGCCATTTTCATGGCTCGCCTGCCGGTTTCCTGTTCACCATTTCATTCTGCTTGGTTCCACACGTAGGAGATGGCGCTGCTTTGCCGATCCAAGTGGAATTCGTCGGGGTCATCATAGTTGTATGGCTCGCTCATCACACTGATGACGAGGGCCTCGGTCTGGCTCAGGCACATAAGCCCGTAGTAGACGCCTGGCGGCACTTGCACCAATTTTTGATTCCAATCGCCGATGAACCACTCATCCAGTTGACCGCGCGTTGGCGAGTCGTCGCGGCCATCATAGAGCACCAGTTTGACCATGCCTCGAATGACCAGCAAGTGGGTCCACTGTTTCAGATGATAGTGCCAGGCTTTGATGACCCTCGGATAAAGCGTGTTCAGGTTGAGCTGCCCGAACTTGATGTATATTTCGTCATCAGCACGCAACAATTCAACCAGGCATCCTTGTTCGTTGGGAACCACACGTAACGGTTTAACTTTGACGCCATCAATCATCATGCGCACACCTCGGTTGGTAACCGTGAACTCGCTTGTTGCGCGTAGCGACAGTGGTCTAACAATGGACAGGCCACGCACCGGGGGTGACGTGGACGACAATAGCGCCGGCCCAAGCGGATCAGGTTGATGTGGGTGGAGTAGTACTTCTTCGATGGAATGAGTTGGCCGAGTAACTCATGTGCACGCGCAGCCGAGCAAGCCGGTGGCACCACACCTAGTCGCTTGGCGACCCGCAAGATGTGCGTGTCGGCGGGAAAAACCGGTCGGCGGCAACCAAACAGCAGCACGCACGCTGCCGTCTTCGGACCGACGCCTTCCAACGATGTGAGAAACGCTTTGGCGTCATCCAGTGGCATTCGACGCAGGCAGTCCAGATCGAGGGAACCGCAGCGGGCGTGGATGCGCTGGAGGACTCGCTTGATGCGGACCGATTTGATGTTGGCCAGGCCCGCCTGTCGAATGGCGTCAGCAATGGTCTGCGCGCGCGCGCGACGCGCCTGCTGCCAGTCAGCAAATCGCCGCTTCAGTTGAAGAAACGCTCGGCGGCTATTGATGTCGGTGGTGGATTGCGAGAGGATCGTTTCGATCAACACGTCCAAAGGATTTCGCTTCGGGCCAGGGCGAGGCACGCCGAAGACAGCCTCCAGACGCTCAATGATGGATGTCATCATGTCGGCTTGACCTGTTCCAACACGCGTTGATAGAAAGCCTCGTACAGCGGGATGATCTTCCGGCTGGAGAATCGTTCGATGGCGCGGGCGCGAGCGCGTTGGCCCATGGCCTGACGCAATGAATCGTCTTGCAACAGGTGAATCACCGCCTCGGCCATTGCCGCCACGTCGCCGACCGGTAACAAGTACCCGGTCTCGCCGTGATCAACGACTTCCGGCAGCCCGCCAACGCGGCTGGCCACCACCGGGACTTCACAAGCCATCGCCTCCAACGCTGCCAGCCCAAATGATTCCAGTTCGCTCGGCAGTAACAGCACGTCGGCCAGCGAGAGATATTCCGGCACGTTCGGTTGCTTGCCGACGAAGTGCACGGCATCGGCCACGCCGCGCTGCCGCGCCAGCCATTCGGCATTGGCGCGATCGGGTCCATCGCCGACCATGATGAGCCGCGCCGGCACGTGCCGGCGGACACGAGCTAGAATTTCAATACAATCAGGCGCGCGTTTGGGCGGACGAAAGTTCGAGACATGGATCAACAACGGCTCATCATGCGGCGCCAAGGCGGCGCGTTTCGCCATATTGGCTCGGCGCACATAGAACGTTTCGTCAATGAAATTGGGAATGACCTCAACTTGGCAGCGGCCAAAAATCTCACAAGTGGCGCGGCGCAGGTCTTCCGATACGGCCGTAACGCCATCGCTTTGATGGATGCCGAAGCGTGTCATCGGCAAGTAAGAACGGTCGCGCCCCACCAGCGTGATGTCTGTCCCGTGCAGGGTCGTGACAATTGGCAGGTAACGCTCCGGCTTCAGCATCTCGCGAGCAAGAAATGCGCTGATCGAATGAGGAATCGCATAGTGCACATGGAGAATATCCAGTTTCACATCCAAGGCGACTTCCAGTTGTTTGGTGGCCAACGCTAGATCGTATGGCACGTGCTCGAACAACGGATAATCCATGATCTCGACTTCATGAAAGTGGATACGCTCGGATAACTCGGTGAGGCGCGTCGGCAACGAGGCGCAGATAAAGTGCACCTGATGGCCGCGTCGGCCTAGCTCGATGCCTAATTCCGAGGCCACGATTCCGCTGCCGCCATAGGTAGGATAACAGGTGATGCCGATGTTCATAGCAACGTCTCACGTCAGTTTCTTAGACCAATGGCTGAGGAATCGCCCGTGAGCTCCACGCATACGACGATGGATGAACACGAGGCCGCTGAGGTCACCGAGGTCCACTGCGAGCCCGCTGTGCCTTTGTGCCTTCTTGGCCTCTGCGGCCATTTTCGGGGAGAGACCACGTTGATAGAGCCAAAAAGCATAGCGTGGCCTGAGCTGACTGAACGGGACTGTGCGAGCATCACTCGGCATTTGGTATTTAGGTCATAGCGATGAAATCTTCAAACTCGTCCAGCATCATCAAGCCGCCTTCTTGCGGCGCTTCGACGACGCCATGCGACAACGCAGTCATCACAGCCACCACGCGCAGTTGAAATAGGCTGGCTTGCCCATATTCATCGCTGTCGGCCGTAATCGTGTACTTGCGCGCCGCGTTCTTCACCTGGAAAGGCAGTTGATCATAATCTTCGGCCATCTGCTGAATATGCTCAGTCGAAGGGATGCTGACCGTAATCCGGCAATGCCAGGTGACGCCATCTTTCTCAGCAGTCAGATGGAGTTGGCTCCACTGGTTCGGCGCCTGCTCGGTCTCAGGGAGGGCCTGCACGCGACAGGGAAAGCCGGCGGCTGTCAGGGCATTGATAATATCAGTTGTTGCCGGGAGACGGTTTTTATTCGACCAGACAAAAAATTCCTGATTCATGCCCAATCCTCATTGATCAGTTCCTCAGGGAGTTTTGGTGTCGTTGGCTGACATGCATGAGCTATGCTTAACAGTGTGTATCATCGGTAATACGTGGCAGTGCCATTGTAGTCAAGCCTGCATTTTATTGCAACAATTTTTCGCTCTGCTCAAGGCTCATGGGTGGTTCTTTTTTGTTCTTACGCTGCTCGCGTTTGAGTTTGAGTTCCTGTTCGCTTTCCCGCGCGTCCTGGTAGGCCACCTTCACATCTTCGATGATCTGCTCCAGCCGCTGGTTCGTGGCCGCATCAGAGATGCGCGAGCGGAGCGCCTCCAGTCGTGGCAGGTGCCGGCTCATATGTTCACAGAACAGCGTCAGCGCCTTGAGCATCTTTTCGTCCGACACACGGCGGTCATAGGCTTCTTCGACATTGACAATGACCTCTTCAATCGCGCGATGATAGTGATTGAGCCAATCGGCGCGCGTGCCCGAAGCAAGCGCGCCCCACTCCCGCTCCTCGCGCTTGAGCGCGGGCGATTGTGGGTCTTCCGCTGCCAACAACCGACGTTCGGCAATTTTCATGAACGTCTTGACGCGCTGGTCAATCACTTGCGCGTTGCGCACATGCTCGACTTCTTCACTCGTCAAATAATCAATGGACGCCTGAGGCAAAATCAGCTCCGCCTCCCAAAGCGTACCCAGTAGGCTCATTGCAAGAAGTATGACCGCTGCTGGCGTGTAGATCATAACCGCTGCACATGCTACGTAATGGGCATTTCGTTTGTCAACGACACCGGGATTGCTCAGGGCCAATTGGATCAATGCTCGGCGATCCGTCGAGCGCATCCCATCTGAACAACCGGCTGAGCCTGCCGCTTGGGTCAATGCAGTGGCTTGAGCGCATACCAATTAACAACAGACCACACGTCAGCGCCAACCACTTGCCAATCAATAGCCCTCCCAGCAAAATATCGGCTCGCAGCATGATTGAGGTCTCAAACCTAACAAAGTGGTATGGCAGTCTGCTGGCTGTGAACGCTGTTTCGTTTCGCGTTGAACGGGGAGAAATTCTCGGCTATCTCGGCCCGAACGGGGCAGGCAAAAGCACAACGGTCAAAATGCTGACGGGCATTTTATCGCCATCAAGCGGCACGATCCTGATTGATGGGCAAGACCTGACAACCAATCCGCTCGCTGTTAAGCAGCGCATGGGGTACGTGCCTGAAGCCGGCGGCTTGTACGAAAGTTTGACCGCTTATGAATTCCTTCAACTCGTTGGTCGGCTCTACCACCTGCCGGAGCCACTGCTGGAGTGGAGAGCGCAGCAGTTATGCCGGCTGTTTGGATTGGAGGCATTCCAGCATGAACGCTTGTCGGGACTTTCGAAGGGCATGAAGCAGAAAGTCTTGCTCAGCGCCGCATTGATTCATAATCCAGACATTCTGTTTCTGGATGAACCACTGAGCGGCCTTGATGCTACGACGATGCTCATCATCAAAGAACTGCTCAGTCAACTGGCAGCCCGCGGCAAGACGATCTTTTATTGTTCGCACGTGCTGGACGTGGTTGAACGCATCTGCCGACGCGTCGTCATTCTTGACCGAGGCCGAATCATTGCCGATGCGCCGGTTGAACAATTGAAAGAAGTCACAGCCCAACAATCGCTGGAAGGTGTCTTTAGTCAACTGACCGAAGCAACTGACGCGAGCCAGGTGGCCCGCGCGTTGACCGAGATTATCGCTGGCGAGGCAGGCCCATGAAAGCGCTGGAGAGTCTCGTCAATCGGTTGATTCGCTGGCTCAGCGGCTGGCTCAGGCATGTCGGCGTTGACGCGGAGCAGTACCATGCTTTGCTGATTGCTTCGCTGAAAATGGACTTTCGCAGCGAGAACCTCATGCCGGACATCGGCAGACAACGCTCGACCGGCTCGGCGCTGGCCTGGACCGTTGGGCTCTACATGCTGTTTAGCGCCCTGCTTGCCTGGTTACTGACCTCGATACATCTTGAACGCGAGTTAGTGACCGGGTTGCTGATTTGCTACAGCATGTTCATGCTGGCCACGGCCATCCTGATCGAGTTTGGCGCAACGATCATCAATCCTAACGATCTGCCGTTCATTCGCTCGCGGCCTGTTTCCTCGCGCACATACTTTGCGGTCAAGTTTTCCAATCTCACTTTCTACGTGCTCCTCTTCGGCGTGGCTTTGAATCTGCTTCCGGCGCTGATCGGAGCGCGCGCTGCCGACGTTTGGTGGTCATTTGCTCTGGCCTATTTTTTGGCAGCGATGCTGTCTTCGTTGTTCACGGCTGGTGTGATCGTCGCGCTCTATGATCTCTTGGCGCGATTGGTGAAACTGGAACGACTCAAGGATTTCGTCACCTACGCGCAGATTGGTTTCTCATTTTCTCTTTTCTTCGGCTATCAAGCTCTGTATCAGTACGTCGAGGCGTGGCGTCGAGAAGGCGGAAGCCCAGTAGATAGCCTGTGGGCTATGTTCGTGCCGCCGTTTTGGTTTGCTGGCTTCATTGAAGTCTCACTTGGGCATATTGATCAGGCAACACTCATGCGAGCGACGGTGGCGCTGATGGCGGTCGCGCTGTGCGCTCTCATGCTGATCAAAAGCGTCGCCGTGGGCTATACGGAGCGCCAGCATCAGGCGACGCGCGACGCTGAACCGTTACCGGCGCCGACCGGCTGGCTGCGGCAGCTCAGCGGCATCATCAGCCGGTGGGTTGATAGGGCTTTGCTTCGAGACGCGGAAGAACGCGCTGTCTACCACTTGATTCTGGCCATGCTGGCCCGCAGCCGAGGTCTCAAGTTGCGATTGTATCCAACGCTCGGCATGTCGCTGGCGTTACTCGTGCTCTACGTCTGGCAATACAAGAAAGTGCCGATACCGCTTGATCACGCGCACCCCTTCTTTGCTTTGTGGTCGTTACTGGCATTCCCGCTTGCGGCCAGTGGTCTGTACAGTGTTTTGCCCTATTCAGATGAGCATCAGGGTCATTGGATTTTCCGCGTGGCTCCATTGCAGCGACCCGGGTGCGTGGTGGCTGCTATCAGCAAAGCGGCGCTGTTGGGACTATTTCTCCCCTTGTGGACGATCAATACGCTGCTGCTCGTGTCTGTATGGCCGATGATGCTGGCAGTCTGGCATAGTCTCTATGGTCTGCTGTTGGGCTATCTGACATTGCAATTATTGTTGTTGGGATTTTCCACTTGGCCATTTTCACAACCATTCGGCAAGGGACAACAAAATGAACTCATCACGATGTCGCTTGTCGTGATGGTGATAATCGGCGCGCTTATTTTTGCGGTGCGATGGCTGGTCGCTGACTGGCTTACTATGTCCTGGCCAATGGCGCTGCTGGTCGTTACCTGCTGGGTGGTGGGCCGACTGAGCAGGCGTTTGTATGCCCGCCGGGTACAGCAGAAGGGTCAGGCCGCCGGGCTACAAGAGGCACTAGGCTGATTCTGAGGCCGCTTTTGGCACAGCGACGCCGGGCACGAAACAACGCCGGCAACGCGCTTCATAAATGCCGCTCGCGCCGACCAACACGCGGTCGGTACTGGCGACAAGTCGTTGTGTGTAGTTCGCCGGATTGCCACACTGCACGCAGATAGCCAGTGTCTTGGTGATGTATTCGGCGATCGCCAGCAGTTGCGGCATGGGTTCAAATGGCTGGCCTAAGTAGTCCTGATCAAGCCCGGCCACAATGACGCGCTTGCCACGATTGGCCAACGTATTGCACACCTCGACCAAATCACTATCGAAAAATTGGCCTTCGTCAATGCCAACCACGTCCGTGTCTTCATGGACGCGCTGCATGATCTCAGCAGCCGAGTGGACAATATCGGCCTCCATGCGCATTTGACTGTGTGAGACGATTTGATGCTGATCGTAGCGCGCGTCAATGGCTGGCTTGAAAATCTGGACTTTTTGCCGAGCAATCTGCGCGCGCCGTAGACGCCGGATCAGCTCTTCGCTCTTGCCGCTGAACATGGCGCCACAGACCACCTCGATCCACCCCTGCTGACTTTTCATTACATTCATGCTGATGTCTCCTCACATCGAAAATTGGCTTGGTTGACGGTTGACATTCTAGCGGGTTGAATTTGAAAATCAACGGCGGCAGGGAGGAATATATGAACCAGAGCGCGCTCATCTACGATTGGAATGCTGTCGGTGGCGATGTCGCCCGATCACTGGACATCGAATTTGATGATGAAACGCTGCGCGATGGCCTGCAATCGCCATCCGTTCGCAATCCGACGATTGAGCAGAAACTAGAGATATTGCACCTGATGGCGCAATTGGGCATTGAAGCGGCGGATGTCGGCTTGCCTGGTGCCGGCCCGCACGTGGTGGCCGACGTAACCCGACTGGTCAAAGAAATTGCGGATGCGCGATTGCCAATCAAACCCAACTGCGCGGCCCGCACGGTGCGCGCTGACATTCTACCCATCATTGAAATTTCTCAAGCAACGGGTCTGGCGCTGGAGGTCGCAGCCTTCATCGGTTCCAGTCCGATTCGTCAGTATGTGGAAGATTGGCCGCTGGACATGATGCTGCGGGCGACAGAAGAAGCTGTCTCGCTAGCCGTCAAAAATGGGCTTTCTGTTTCCTACGTGACCGAAGATACCACGCGGGCCCATCCCGATACGTTGCGCCGATTGTACAAGACGGCGATTGAATGCGGCGCCTATCGCGTGGTGATTGCTGATACGGTTGGGCACGCCACGCCGCGCGGCGCGGCAGCCGTAGTGTCATTCATCAAGCGCATCATCGCCGAAACGGGCGAGCCGGTCAAAGTGGATTGGCATGGTCACAATGATCGCGGGTTGGGCGTGATCAATGCCATTGCCGCTATTGAAGCTGGCGCTCAGCGCGTTCATGCCACTGCCTTAGGCATTGGCGAGCGTTGCGGCAATGTGCCGATGGACCAATTGCTCATCAACCTGCAATTGATGGGGTACATTGATCGTGACTTATCCAAGCTATTGAACTACTGCCAGGCCGTGTCGCGCGCCTGCGGTGTGCCAATTCCCTGTAACTATCCGGCGCTGGGGCGCGACGCGTTTCGCACGGCCACTGGCGTCCATGCCGCCGCTGTGATCAAAGCCTACAAGAAACGTGACGCACATCTGGCCAACATCGTTTATTCGGGCGTGCCGGCTCACTTGTTTGGCCTGGAGCAGATCATCGAAATCGGCCCTGTCAGCGGACGATCTAATGTGATCTACTGGCTGGCCAAACGCGGCATTGAACCGACCGAGGAGCGCGTCGGACGCATCTTCGATCGCGCCAAGCGATCCACGACCGTGTTGACAGAAGAAGAAGTCCTCGAACTTGTATAGCGCAGTAAGGAACCTTGAAGAACGCACCTGATTCGGCCTTGCTCACATCTGCCTCTGCCGATCATCGGCTGATTCAACGCGCTTTCGCAATGATTGACGCGACGGCCGAGCAGGTGACGCAAGAGCAGATCACGATTTGTGAGATTCCGGCGCCGCCGTTTGGCGAGCAGCGGCGCGCTGCCTATTTTGAGCAACGATTTCGCCAACTGGGACTGAGCGCCGTTCATCAGGATGCGGCTGGCAACGTCATCGGGGTGTGGCCAGGCGTTGCCGAGCGCCCCATAGTGGTCGTCTCGGCTCATCTGGATACCGTGTTTGCAGCAGAGGTGGACACGCGCGTCGAACAGCGCAACGGTCGGCTATACGCGCCGGGCATCGGCGACAATGCCTGTGGGCTAGCCGCGCTCCTGGCGCTGATTCACGTGATGCAACAGAGCGAAATGCTCGTCAACGGCAGGGTCGTCTTTCTGGCCACCGTCGGGGAGGAAGGCGAAGGCAATCTGCGTGGCGTGCGTCACTTCTTTAGCCACAGCCTATGGGCTGGGCGCGTTGATGCGTTTGTCTCACTGGACGGTCATGGCGTCGAACGGATTGTCCATCAAGCGCTCGGCTCACGCCGGTATCGGGTGACATTCACCGGGCCGGGCGGACATAGCTGGAGCGATTTTGGACTGGTCAATCCCATCCACGCGCTCTCCAGCGCCGTGCGTGAATTGGTCAAATATCCGCTGCCTCAACAACCGCGCACGAGTCTCAACGTGGGTCGCATCTGCGGCGGCCAATCAGTCAATGCGATTCCGCAATCGGCAACTATGGACGTGGACGCTCGCTCAACCTCGCAAGATGAACTGGAGCGTATCGAGCTGTTTTTACACGCCACCGTTGAAGCGGCGGCGCAGCAAGAAAATCAGCGGTGCGCCGGCACGGGCACGTGCCTGCAAACGATGATTGAGCGGCTCGGTGAACGTCCAACCGGCCAGACACCTGTGGAGTCCCATCTTGTCCAGGCAGCCGTACGAGCAACGCGAGCGATTGGTATTGAACCGACCTTCGAGTGCGCTTCGACCGATAGTAATTTGCCAATCTCATTGGGTATTCCGGCGATCACGCTCGGCGCCGGCGGCAACGGTGGCCAGTCGCATACGCTCGATGAATGGTATGATCCGACTGACCGTGAGCTGGGAATCAAACGCGCGCTGCTCTTGTTGATGGAGCTGGTCGGACGGCAAAGTTGAAACAGCTTGTGACAAACGGGTGGACGGCCATTCCTGCCGATGACGACTTCCGGCGCATGTTTCTATTTTGCTTGTTCGGTGACAAACAGGCGGGCAGTCATTCCTGAAGATGACCGGCGCAGCGACACCCACTGATGAACCAGCGCCACGCAGGCATCATTGACAAGGGGATGGTGAGGAAGAATGCCCGCGTAGCCGAGCAGCTCAATCCTTTCGTCTGTGTGTCTCAGTGCGGGCTGTCAGGAGTTGGTTGGAGGGGTGATAAATGAGTCAGCACCGGTTCAAACTGATCGAAGCGTCCTGAATGGACGCAACCGATTTCAACGGTTGCAGCGATTTCCAATGGCCTTGGCTTGCAGGCCTCACATCTTGCAGGCTGCTGCACAGTGGGAGCGTGCGCTTCCAGCATAAGTTCATTCGCCAACTGCTCTAATGCCTGAGGACATCGAGCGCGACAATAACCTGGCGGCCTCCCAACTCAAAGCTCAACGTGTAGATTCCTTCCGGCACGCCATCTATCACGAATTCACCCCATTCGTTCATTCGCGTGTCGAGCACTATCCGGTCTCCCTGCAAAAGCCGCACGGGCGCCCCACACAGCGGCACGCCTTCCGCCTCCAGCGGCAGCGATTGACCGATAATCGCGACCCCTTGCCGACCCTCGTGATAGTCGAACAAAAGATCAATGTCATACTGGCCGGCGCGATAAAGCATCTGTCGTGACATGGCATCCGTGCCACGAAAACCGAGCAATCGCTCATCAGCCCAACTATCCACCAGCAACAACGCCGGCGCTTGCTCCGTCTGGTTTGCCGATTGGCTACCCAAACGCCACGCAAACAGGCGTTGGACACTGCGCGTGAGCCAGGCCGGGGGAGCTAGCAGCTCTCGTCGCTCAGCAGCAGCCACAACTCGCTGGAGCTGAGCCAATAACTGCCGACACTTTTCACAACAGCCTAAATGCGCATGAATGGGCTGAGCCTCGCTGGCCGGCAACGTCTCTTGAACCAAACTTAACAATTGCTCACAGGCCACACACCCGGTCGCATCAACGTTTGGCTCCGGTCCAATGATCTGTGCGTCCATCGCATTTCCTCCTAACGAACATGAAAAGAACCCAATGCCAACGCAGGCTCTTTCAATGTGCGCTTCTATTATCTCATGAACGGTGCCAGAAAAACGATTCGTAGAATTACTGATCAGCTTGCGGAATTATACCTAAGCTTATCGGGATGCCCTATCGGGCGGAGAGGTTAAACTTTTTCATCCGACGCCATAATGTGACGCGACTGATACCCAGCTCGCGAGCAGCCTGATCCAGGTTGCCGCGATGACGGTTGATCGCGTCCTGGATGAGTGCCCGCTCTCTGGCCGCTAAGACTTCAAGTCGTGGGATGGAAGCACTGTTGGTTTGGTGCTCCGCCGGCGCTTGCCCAAGCGCCAGTTTCTGCCAGGCCAGCTCGCGCACACGCAACGGCAATGCGCTGACGGTGATGAGGGGATCTGTACATACGGCCACCGCCTGCTCAATGATGTGCTTCAACTCGCGGACGTTCCCCGGATAGTCATAGGCTAACAAAACCCGCAACGCCTCCGGCTCAATTCCGCGAATCGGTTTACCGTCGCGCCGGCTGTACCGCTGCAAAAAGAATTCGGCCAGCAGTGGAATGTCGCTGCGCCGGGCTCGCAGCGGCGGCACATGAATCGAGACAACATTGAGCCGGTAGTAAAGGTCTTCACGAAAGTGACGCTGAGCAATAGCCCGCAGCAGGTCGTGGTTGGTCGCCGCAATGATGCGCACGTCGGCTGTGATCGTTTGATTCTCTCCCAACCGGCGAATTGTGTGATCTTCGAGCACGCGCAGTAGCTTGGCCTGCACGCCGAGCGGCATCGCGCCAATTTCATCCAGGAAGAATGTGCCGCCATGCGCTTCCTGAATCAATCCGATGCGATCTGCCGTGGCTCCGGTGAATGCACCCTTGACGTGACCGAACAACTCGCTTTCCAGCAATTGTTCGGGGAAGGCAGCGCAGTTGATAGAAACGAACGGTTTGTCGGCGCGGCGGCTCAATTGATGTATCAGCCGCGCGATGAGGTCTTTTCCAACGCCGGTTTCACCCGTGACCAACACGGTGCTCTCAGTGGGCGCCACCTGCTTGACTTTGCTTAATACATCGGCTAGCTCCTGCGAGACCCCAATAACCGACTCCAACCCGATTCGCTGGTGAACGGCGCCGGCGCAATGCTCATCGAGCTGATTCACGGAGCGCTTTTGCAAAATGGAGTGCACCCGCTTGAGTAGCTCGTCGCGACCAAACGGCTTGCATAGGTAATCACAAGCGCCGAGCTTCATGGCTTCGACGGCTGAATCAATAGAAGCAAAGCCTGTGATAATCATGACGGGCAAGCGAGGCTGCATCACGCGCACACGTTGCAGCAGGCTGAGACCCGACATGACGGGCATTTTCCAGTCAGCAATGACCAAATCGTATTCAGCGAGCTGGATGAGTTGTAGCGCTTGTTGTCCATTGGACGCTGCCGTGACCTGAAACCCTTCTGTTTCCAGCACACGAGTCAGCATCTGCCCAATCTGCGGTTCATCATCAACGACCAGAATGCGCGGCATACATACTTCGTCCTGCGGCCAGAGGCGCTCAACTCGGTGCTGGCTCCATTATAAACCGAAGTGGGAAAAACTCAAAGGCAAGCCTCAATCTTGGATCAATCGGCTTGGCGCTCAGCAGCAGCAATGGACTGGCAGACGCGCTCACCCATCTGCTGTGTTCCGACCAGTAGGCCATCGCCGCGATACAAGTCAGCCGTCCGGTAACCGCGCTCCAGCACCGCCGTTATCGCTTGTTCGATGGCTCGCGCTTCCTGCTCCAGATGGAACGTGTACCGAAGCATCATCGCCGCCGAAGCAATCGTGGCCAGCGGATTGGCCTTGTCTTGTCCGGCAATATCCGGGGCTGAGCCATGCACAGGCTCATACAACCCAACACCATCACCAAGACTGGCCGAAGGTAGCAAACCGATCGAACCCGTCAGCATCGCCGCCTCATCGCTCAGAATATCGCCAAACAGATTCTCCGTCAAAATGACATCGAAATGACGCGGGCGTGTGATCAGTTGCATCGCGCAATTGTCCACGTACATGTGCTCCAGCTCAACGTCGGGATACGCCTGCGCTACCTCGCTAACCACCTGACGCCATAGCCTTGAACACTCAAGCGCATTGGCTTTGTCTACTGAAGTCACTTTGCCACGCCGCCGTCGAGCTGCATGAAAAGCGATGTGCGCGATGCGTTCGATTTCCAGTCGAGTGTAGCGCATGGTGTTGAAGGCTTCGTGGTGATTGATCCCGCGCGGCTCGCCGTAGTAGAGACCGCCGGTCAGTTCACGCACAATCAGCACATCGGTGCCGTGAACAATCTCCGGTTTGAGCGAAGAAGCATCCAGCAGCGCCGGATGCAGCATGGCTGGCCGCAGATTGGCAAACGTGCCAAGCTCGCGCCGGAGCATCAACAAGGCTCGCTCCGGCTTCAACAAGGGCGGATTGTTGTCATACTGAGGAGCCCCGACAGCGCCCAGCAACACAGCCTGCGCTTGCCGGCAAGCTTGCAACGTAGCCTCCGTCAGTGGCGTGCCATTTTGTTCTAATGAGGCGCCGCCGACCGCATGCTCCTGCAGACACAACGTATGACCAAACTTAGCAGCTACAACCTTCAACACATTGACGGCCTGTGCCACAACTTCTGGGCCAATCCCGTCACCGGGCAACACGACAATGTTCAATTCCATAGCTGTTTCTCATGGCGCAAACCAGTCGGCCTGGTGATTGTACGACTTGATCAGTTTCAAAAATGCAGCCGCTGCCTGCGACAGCACGCGGTCACGCAAATAGATGACCCGCAGCGTCCGGCGAATGTGTAACCCCTGGACAGGCACGGTGACCAGTTGCTTGTTGCGAATCTCTTCCTCCACACACAAGCGCGGCACAATCGCCAGCCCCATCCCCATCGCCACAAACCGCTTGATGGTTTCAATCGTGGCCAGCTCGATACTGATATTGAGCGGCACGCGGTGATCGCGGAAAAATTGCACCACTTTGTCGCGCGCCGGCGATTTGACGTTGTGCGCCAAGAAACTTTCATCGCCTAATTCCCGAACACTCACTTTGCGCTTCTTGGCCAATCGGTGCTGCGGATGCATGATCAACACCAGCTCGTCTTCTAAGATCGGAAAGGTGGCAAGCTGACTATCCTGCGGATCATACGCTTGCAAAGCAAAATCAAGCCGGTGCTCTTTCACTAAGCGGGGCAACTGTTCGGAGAACGTGCGAAACACCTCAAGCTTCACGCCCGGATATTGCTGTCGGTAGGCCAGAATGATCCGAGGCAGCAGATACAAGCTGGTACTTTCATTGGCCCCAATGATGACTTTGCCGTGATGAAGCTGTTGGAGCTCCTTGATGGCATTGATTGCTTCGGCGCGCAGATTGACGATTTTCTGCGCATACTCGAACAAGACTTCGCCTGCGTCCGTCAAGGCGACGGCTTTGCGCGAGCGATCCAATAGCGCGACCCCTATTTCCTCTTCGAGTTTTTTGATGGCGATACTGATGGCCGGCTGCGTGCGCGCCATCTGCTCAGCCGCCCGCGAAAAACTCTGTTCTTGGGCAATGGTGATGAGCGCCTCAAGTTGAGAGAATTCCATAGCGGCGGTGCATTCTATCATTAGCAATGTTAATTGTCACCGAAAAAGAATAAATTTTACAAACTGTCAGCCTGTTTGATAGAGTATCGGCCAGTGGTGGTAGCCGCGACGAAGGCGGTGTGGGTATCCAAGGCGAGATGAAGAAAGGATCAGGTTATGGAACATCGAATCACGATCTTCGATACAACGCTGCGCGACGGCGAGCAATCGCCAGGCGCCAGCATGAACGTAGAAGAGAAACTGAAAATGGCGCGGCAGCTTCAGGCGCTCGGCGTGGACGTGATTGAAGCTGGCTTTCCGATTTCCTCCGACGAGGATTTTGAAGCCGTTCGCGCCATTGCCCGGCAGATTCGCGGCCCGATCATTGCCGGTCTGGCGCGGGCGACGCGCATAGATATTGAACGCGCGTGGGAGGCGCTGGCCGATGCCGCTCGACCGCGCATTCACACGTTCATTGCCACCTCTGACATTCACCTAGAATACAAGCTCAAGAAAACCCGCGAGCAAGTCCTCGAAGAAGCCCGGCAAGCGGTGCGGCTGGCCAAAAGCTTCACCGAGGATGTGGAATTTTCAGCCGAGGACGCCACGCGGACAGACCTTGATTATCTCTGTCAGGTCGTTCAAGCGGTGATCGAAGAAGGCGCCACCACCGTGAACATTCCCGACACGGTTGGCTATACGATTCCCACTGAGTTCACCCACATCATCACCACGCTGCGCCAGCGTGTGCCGAACATTGACCGGTGTACATTGAGCGTGCACTGTCACAATGACCTAGGATTGGCCGTGGCCAACTCAATTGCTGCGATTCAAGCGGGCGCCCGACAAGTCGAGTGCACCATCAATGGCATTGGCGAACGAGCGGGTAATGCGTCGTTAGAAGAGATCGTGATGGCTTTGCGCGTGCGGCATGATTTATTGCCGTTCACGACCGGCATCCATACTGAGCAGATTTACAAGACGAGCCAACTCCTGAGCAACATCACCGGCATCATGGTTCAGCCCAACAAAGCGATCGTCGGCAAAAATGCGTTTGCGCATGAAGCAGGGATTCATCAACATGGCGTGTTGAGCAATAAGCTGACCTACGAGATTATGACGCCGGAGTCGGTCGGCGTTCGTCAAAGCACACTCGTGCTGGGCAAACATTCGGGCCGGCACGCGCTGAAGCAGCGGTTTGAGGAGATGGGCTATCAGCTTTCGCGGGCTGAACTGGATAAAGCCTACAAGCTGTTCACCAAGCTCGCTGACCGCAAGAAAGAAGTGTTTGAAGAAGATTTGATAGCTATTCTGCAAGATGGTCTGCGTGATATTCCTGAAACATACGCTTTGCGGCTTGTGCAAGCGCTGGCCGGAAATCATAAACCTTCGACGGCGACCGTGGTGTTGGAGCGCGATGGGCAAGTCTTCGTTCAATCGGCCACCGGCGATGGGCCTGTGGCCGCTGCGTATGAAGCGATTGACCAAATCACAGGGCTGCGCGGGCAGGTAGTGGATTATACGATTCGCTCTGTCTCGCGTGGTCGGGATGCTGTCGGTGAAGTGTTTGTCCATGTTGACTTCGATGGTCGCATGTTCACGGGCAAGGCGGCCAGCACAGACATTGTTGACGCCAGCGCGCGCGCCTACTTGCATTCGGTCAATAAATTGATGTATGCTAACCGCCGTCGAACAGCAGTTGACACGGACAAGTCGGTTGAGACGATAGCACAGGCAGAGTTGGCAGATGAAACGTGCTCATCACGTCGAGTGACGAGTGATGAGCGATGGTGAGTATTTGGGGTGTCGCGGAGTTTTATGGACGCGAGAATGAGACAAGGCGTCAATGGCCGGATTTACCGGATTTGCGTGGGCTGGTTGCTTGATAATCACAAGAACCAGCAGCCGCCCAGCTCATGAACCCTCCTCCTGCACTCAGCCCTGGAGGGAAGAGCCACCCCCGGCTCTTCTCCTCCAGAACCACACGATGGGGGCGGATAAAGTCCTCCGCCCCCGATTTTGTTTTTTGAGCACTGGCCAAGCCGCGATGCTCGGTTCCTCGCCCCAACCCGCCCGCCTCCGAAGACCGTTCCGATACCGCAAACTCGTGTGTTGAGCTGCCGCCTTGACAGCGGATGATGTTGTATCCATTCTTGCGCACTCCGAGACCGCAAACTCGCGTGTCGAGCTGCGGCCGCATGGTGTCCGATTTTTCCCCAGAAAATCCACGCTGACGCGAAGCAGGAGTCGGGCAACCGCTCATGTACTCCTGGCACGCCACCAACGATCAAAAAGAGAAATTCTTTCGCATCGGTAGCGCGCTTGATAGGTTAATCTCTCCGGTGAGAATATCCACGAATCCCTGAGTTTCTTGACGCCCTCTTACTCGACGGGTATCTTACCATGCTCAACGACGATCTTTCAGGCGTTTGCCCATGAGTTTTCGCGCGCGACGCACTATCAAATGGTGATTTTCGCCTCGTTGGCGCGCTTCGTGGGCACTTTGGAAGGAGGCGCGTTTATGGGAGAGTTCATCAAAGTCGCCAAGACGAGCGAGATTGCGCCGGGCACAGCCCGGATGGTTCAGGTTCAAGGTCTTGAGCTGGCTGTCTTCAATGTGGACGGCTGCTACTATGCCATCGGCAATCACTGCACTCACGTTGGTGGGCCGTTGGCCGAAGGACACATCACCGGTGACGAGGTGACGTGTCCGTGGCACGGCGCTCGATTCAAAATTTCGACCGGCGAGGCACTCGGCGGGCCGGCGCGCGGTGGTGCGACCTCGTATCAGGTCCGCGTGGTCGGCGATGACATCGAAATTGAAGTGTGATGAGCGTACCCTCCTGTACAGCGGGTTTCGCTTGCGGGTTCGTCTCTGACGGTCATGCTGCCCACGACCGACCTGCCTTTGCTCCCGAACGTCCATCTGAAAACCGCTGTCATGGGCGGACGAAAGCTGTCACTGAACGCCGCATCAACAGCACACGGTAGCAATGCAACAACAACACCTTTACCGGAACGATCAGCCAATCACGCACCTTGAGCCTCAACAGCACACGGTAGCAATGCAACAACAACACCGCCGCCGATCCATCCGACGTTATATCACGCTGATTCCAAACTTCATCAGGTTGATCGGCCGATTGATGCGTGATCCACGTGTCTCGAAGGCTGATCGCGCTATTCTTTTGGCGACCATCCTCTACACGCTGACGCCACTAGACCTGCTGGCTGATTTCATTCCTTTTTGGGGCTTAGTTGACGACACCTTTCTGATCGGAGTGGCTTTGACGCGCTTGCTGTTGCGGGCTGGCGAGGAACCATTGCGAGACAATTGGTCTGGAGAGGGCGACATCGTCGGATTGATCAACGCCATGCGTCGCGTGGCAGAAGTTTTGCTGCCGCGGCGCATTCGTCAGCAATTGTTGGGAAAAGTTCAGGACTGACAGCCAGCGGCATTTTACTAGCGCCAAAAGCGATTACGGATTGAAACAACGCAGCGTGACAAGTAGCCACAATCAAACTGCACATGGCGTTTTCAAAGGAATCGCTCCTATACAACAGCACGCCAGGAAGCATGAAAATACAATTCTTTCGTGAGTTTCGTGTGTTTCGTGGGCTATTTTCAAGGAAGGTTATGCCGCTCAACCGGACGACTGCGAGTAAAGCGATTGCTCGACTAACTCGCACACGATATGTCCGATGGTGATATGCACTTCTTGAATGCGCGAGGTCGAATCGCTCGGCACGATGATGGCCAGGTCAACCAAATCCTTGACTACGCCGCCATCTTTGCCCAGCAAGCCAATGGTGTGTAATCCACGTTGCCGTGCTGCCTGAACACCCCGAACCACATTGGGCGAGCGACCG
>JANWZE010000078.1 GCA_025054955.1 Blastocatellia bacterium
AACGGCTTACTGGCAGTGGGCCCAACTGCTTCGAAGAAGTGGCGCAACACATCAACAAATTTCTCCGGCGCTTCGAGCATGGGAAAGTGGCCACAAGCATGCATCGTCACGAGCCGTCCCCGCTGAATGCGAGCAAAAATCTTTTGCGCATGATCCACCGGCGCAAGCGCATCTTGTCCACCGGCTACAATGAGCACGGGCACACTGACTTCAGCAATGCCGGCGATAGCCTCCTGAAACGTTTGCTCATCCAGTGCTGAGCCGATCATAGGCCAGGCCGAGCGAGCATCAAGTTGGCTGAAATCGCGCAGCAGCATTTTTCTGGCCGCCGGCGAGAGCCGGCCAAGCCCGTAACGTTGCAAGACCACATGGCGAACGAGCGGGAGCGTGGCCATACGCTTGAGTACGAGCAAGGCTTGGACATATTTCAGCCGTCGTTGCAACACGTGATCTGAGGCTAACTCAGCTTCGGCTGCCACGAGCGATAGTGTTTGCACATCCTGAGGATGACGGTCTACCGATAAGCCAGATGCCAGGACGCCCAATCCGTGCGCAACTAGATGAACGAGTCCCAGCCGCAACGAAACGAGCAGGCGGTGTAAATCGTCGGCATGATGATCAATCGTATACGAAGCGGCTGGCAAAAACGAACGGCTTTGACCGAAACCACGCGCGTCGTAGGTGACACAGGTGTAAGTGGAACTTAATCGCTGTACGATCGGTTGCCAGTAGTTTTGTGAAAGCGCCCAATCGTTGACAAAGACAATGGGCGGCCCCTGTCCTGTGCACTGAAAATACAAATCGCCGTCTTCGACTCTGAGATACGGCATACGATGGCGGATCACTGAGACGCTTAGGCGTCCTGTACGGGGCGCTTGAATGTGTATTTCACATAGCGACTGATAGAGACCACATCAATAGATTTCTGCGAGCGGTGCACCACATAGCCATCCACATAGACATTGACTAATTCCCAGCCCTCTTCGCCTAGCTTGTTCAATCCGGCGTCTACGTTCTCGTCAATGAAGTCCTTCCCTGTCACAATCGCGCCTAATTTCCTCAGTTCGCCCCAATCCAACGTCTTGTATTGCCATTTGACCATATCGTCTCTCCTCCATCTCCTCGTCCTGTGTCAAGCCCGTCTGATCAGGCAATCGCTTACTGAGTACGCATCGGCATGGCTTCAATCGTTGGCAATGCGCGAATCACGACATCGCCTACGATCTTCAAACTTTGGGGTGAGAGTTTATCGAGCGTGTCATGTTCGGTATGCCAGTAGCGATTGAGCAAACCATAGTTGAAATCAATCAGGTCCACAGCCGGCACGCCTTTCTGCAAAAACGGCACGTGATCATCATCAATGAAACCGAGATCAGATGTGAAATGCTGACCATACCCAAGCTCGCGTGCCGTCTGCCAGATGACGTCCACCAATGAGCGGGTTGAGTAACCGTCGCGTTGAATTGCCAAATCCTTGTCCCCGATCATGTCCAACAGAATCAGCGCGCGAATCTGCCGGAGCGTGCCATCTTTTTCCCACCGTTCGACGAGATGCCGGCTGCCATACCGCGAATCCGTCGGGCTCCACTCAACAACGGCCTCCTCGCCATCGAAGAAGACAAACCAGACATGCGGCCGCTCCGGCTCCGGTCGTTGAGACAATACCCGCGCGATTTCCAATACGGCGCCGGTGCTCGATCCACCATCATTAGCGCCGACGAATCGAATGTCCGTGAACAGCTTCGTGTCATAATGACTGCCAATCAAGATGACCTCTTTCGTCCGGCCCTTGAGCTTGCCGATGATATTCATCATCGGCCAATTTCCTTTGGGCGTCTGCCCGATGAAGCGGTCTTCTTCAACTTCGATCTTGTATTGGCGGAGCTGCTCGATGATATAAGCCTGCGTCTTTTGATGCGCCTCGCTGCCGACCGGTCGCGGTCCCCAGCTCACCATTTGCTGAACGTGCGCAAACGCTCTGTCTGCGTCAAACTCACTGGCGTTCGTTCTTGCTGACTCCGCTTTCTGAGCAGTGGCTGCCGGCTTGCCTGCACAGGCGCCGACGGCACCTGAGAGAGTAACCACCAAGAGCATCCAAACGAGGTTCGCCAGCCGCTTTCTCGTCCATCCCATAAACAAACTCCTTTGCCGCCTTGATGCTAACACATCTTAGATGTCTCTCAAAGCGAAGATGACGCGCGTCAGGATTTTTTCCATCGGCGCACATGACGACAGAACTCATCGGCGGAGAGCCGATGTCGAGCGACCTCCTCATCATTCACCAAGATGACGGGAACGTCATTGGTATAGCGCTCTTTCAGTTCTGGGTCGTCGTCAATGTTGATGACCTGCAGCTCAATTTCATCGCTGCACGCTGAGCGACGAATCGCTCTCTCAGCCACGTCGCACAAATGGCAGCCGGCGCGCGAATAAATCTTGACCGAAACTCGTTCTGCTTTGCTCATCAATGCAGCATCATACTGCACAGTAGTTGAACACGGCAACTTGACGGTGCTAGCATCTTGGCCGGTTGACACGGATGAGGCGGCACCTAGCACAGAAACACATCGTGTGGTTGTTGATGATTAGTGTTGCCATCGGTGCCATGGTGGCGGCGTTCATCTGGCGCGCGCCGCGGAAGCCGCTGAGTCGGTTTGCGCCCGAGCAAGCGCTCGCTTATGTTGAAATCGAAGACCCCAACCGGCTCGTCCGCGAACTCTCCTCAGCGCAAGGCTGGCAAGCTGTGGCTCGACAGATGGGCTGGCCGTCATCGTGGAACTGGCTGAACGCGCTGGCTGCGGCCTTTTCTGACCACTCGGATTGGCAATGGCTCCTTTCAGCGAGGCTGGCGTTAGTCATCACCGGATTAGAGATTGATAGCACTACGCTAACACCGCATTGGTGCCTGATGATTGAACCGGACGAGCTATCGGGTGAACTTCAACAACGAATTGAGGAGCAAACAAAATCCTTGGCCAACCGCGTGCTGGGTCAATGGACAGAGCGATCTGCTGAGCATGCCGGACGAATCGTGCACAGTTACAACGGTCAGGAACAGGATCGCCGTCTGGTGTGGTGCTCTTTCGACGACCTCGTTTTGGCTGGCAATCATCCTGATTCAATTCGACGCATCCTTGACACATACGACCAGAAGCAGCCATCGCTTGAGCGAAACCCGACCTATCAACGCTTGCGAGCGATTGACCGAGGCGCATCACCGTTGTTCGGTTACGTCAGCACTCACCGAATCGCCACAGCGTCCAAGCAAATTCCTTGGCTTGACCGTAACCAACTGATGCCGGAACGACTCGCCCGCCTGTTTTGGCAAACGTTTTTCTCGGCATTCGACATTTCCCTCTCTTACCGCTTACAGGTACAAGGGGGAACCGTCGTCGAGCGAATCCATGTGTTAAACACGCCAGGCTCGCCACTGGCGTCCATTGTGTCAGACGCGACGGCAGGGACTCAGATTCGCGCCCTCGCCTTGATCCCAGCAGATGCACACAGTCTGATGATCATACGCCCGGCCGATCTTGAACAACGACTCCAGGCACTCGACGATGCGCTGAAGCAGCGGCTGTCAGCTTTCTCACATCTGGCGTTGCGAGAAACGCTCGCGCGGCTGAAACTTTCACTTGGACTTGATAGAGACGACACGATTGCCGACGCTGTTGGCAACGAAATTGCCATTGTGGAGACGGCTCGCGGTGATTTTCTTCTGATCGTGCAAGCTAAGCGGAAAGGAAAACTGGCCGCGTTGGTCGGCAAGTATTTGCAGCGCGACGGCGCCGCCTTGACGACGATTCCCTACCGCGGCGTTGAGATATACCGCTCGTCCATCGAAGGCAGCAAGGCTTGTTGCTTCGTGGACGACCTGCTTGTTATCGGCTCGTTCGATTCGGTGAAGAATGCAATTGACGCTCATCAGAACGAAGGCGACTCAAAATCACTTTCTGCGCTCAAAGCCCTGATCGAACAAGAAGCAGTGGGATCATTTGAGATTTCAGCGCGCCTGGGTCGTGCAACCGAGGCCATGCGGCTGGCCGCGTTGCTACACAACCTGACGGGACGAACAGAAGAATCACATCATCTCATCCCGATGCTACGTTCGTTGCCGCCGACGATCCGAACAACGCGGGCTTGGACAGACGGGGTGCTCATCGAATCCAAATCAGCGTTGGGCGAGTTGGTGTTCATGCTTCTTGCCGAGGCTCTTGCTAACGTGGCGACGCAGGCCGGTTGAAAATGGCATGAACAGCGCCGCTATCAATGCGTGCGCCACTTGCCAACGTGGCGACGCAGGCTGGTTGAAAATGGCCTCACGAGGAACTTTCAGGTTTGGTTGGCGAAGCAGCTTCAATGACGCCCCTGACGACATATTCCCGGCCATCGCGGAAGATTGTAATTTCAATCTCAGTGCCCTCTTTTTGGCTTGCAATGAAGCGATAGAACTGACTGGCCGAGGTGATGGCGACACCATTGACCTTGGTGATGATGTCTTCCCGTCGCAGGCGTGCGCGCGCTGCTGAGCTGCCGATTTTGACCGAGGTGACCAGCACGCCTCCGTCACGAGGCAGGTTGAATCGCTTGCGAATGTAGGGCGTGGTGTCAACCACGCGCACGGCAAACGATCCGCGTGTCACGCGACCTTTTTCGCGCAGTTGGGGCAGGATGTCTTTGAGCGTGTTGATGGGAATCGCGAAGGCCAATCCTGTGCCGATCGTCGCCGCATAGCTGCTGATGCCGATCACTTCACCACGCTCATTGACCAGCGGGCCGCCGGAGTTACCGGGATTGATGGCCGCATCAGTTTGCAAGAAATCGTTGAACAGGCTGCCGGGCAACTGGCGTCCTTTGGCGCTGATGATGCCCAACGTGACCGTATGATCGAAGCCCCACGGACTGCCAATGGCCAATACCCAGTCGCCGATCCGTAACTGATCACTATCACCGAGCTTGACCGTCGGCAGCGGATCACCTTTGACCTCCACTTCCAACAGCGCAATATCAGTTGGCTCATCGGTCCCCCGGACGCTGGCCGGGACAACCTGCCCATCGGGCAACGAGACGGAAATCGGACGCCCGGATTTAATAGCTTCAGCAATGACATGATAATTGGTGACAATCAGGCCGCGCCCATCAATAATGAAGCCGCTGCCTTGCTGCATGCTACCTGGTCCACCAGCAATTTCGATATTGACGACTGCCGGATTGACCTGCTCAACGATGCTGGCAATATCAGCCGGCGGTGTGAATGAAGATTTCCGAGCCGTCTGTGCCCACGCTGATGGGCCAACGGCAACGCTCAACAACGTTCCGAGCAACCACATCAAACAATACTTATTCATCGGTCTCTACAGCTTCTTTTGGGCTTTTGTGGCAGGCGAACGACGCGCTTTTACAACACGCGCCGCAGATGCTCGCTTCGGCTCTGGCTCCGGCTCAAGTGGAGCCGACCGCTGCTCAATGAGCTGAAGGAAGCGATTCATGTCGTATTCCCCTTCAGCCGCCATCTGCTGACGGATGTCATGAAGGATCTCTAAGAATTTCGGTTTCCGATACACGATTACCAAACCTGATCCACAAGAAATTCGGGCGTGATCACTTGCGGTACAAAGAAACCGGCGGCGATGTTAAACATTTTGACGCGCGCTTGCCGGTAGATATTGGCTAAATAACCGAAGTTCCACGTCACAAGAAAATCAACCTGATGAAATGAAGCGAGAGCCATGTGAACCGCATCCGCCATGAATTTGCGCTGAAAGATGCCACGGCTCAAGTACCCTTCCGCGAGGATGCCCACTTCCTCGGTGACAGCGAGTTGTGGGATGTCGCGCACCAGCCGAAGGTAAGAAGAGCGCCGCGGCTCTGGCACACGCTCTAACTCACGGATCACCAGCGGCGCGATGAAGGCATCATAGCGAGGCCGCTCGTGTTCCCACCACCGTATTGTCAAATCACGGCGAAATGGGTCGCCATTATCCAGATAAGCGCCAATGACGGATGTTTCCAGATAGATTCTAGTTTTCACTCGGCTTTTCCACTGGGTTTGCTTCAGCGGTCGGCGTGATGCGCCTGACTGCTTCTGTTTGTGGCCGCATGAGCAAACGGCCGCGCTGAAAATCGAAAGTGACACGGAAATGGCGTAAGAAACTGCCGCCAATGATTCCCGCTTGGAAAAAGCCTGCTGTCTCGTTGATGGCGGCCAGATTCAAAATCGGCGCTCGCACGTTCCGTTGCTCCAAATCATGCACGCGAAACGAAGGGATCACCATCAGCGCCACCTCTTCGATCGTGCCGGCAGCGCCCAGGACACGAACTTTCAAATCAGGCAGCAATTTGCTTTTCCAATTTAACTTTTCAATGACATCATCGCACAACACGGTGGCGCTCGCGCCTGAATCAATCAGAAAATGATACCCGCTATGCTCCTCCAACTGGACGAGCGCGCTCATCAATCCACCATTGGTCGTGCGAAAAGGAATGACAGACACGTCTGCTGGCAAGTTTTCTAAGAAATCGAGCGTGCCCGGCCGCTCCACAATCATTTCGCGTTGAGCATAATCAAGCGTGAGGCGAAAGTTTGATAAGACCGACAAGCCGAGGAAGCCATCAACGGTCACGCGCGGTTCATCTTTCTTGCCCGACTCAGCGAAATGGCGAAACTGCCGAATATAGATCGGCACGTTGTAAACCTTCATCTCGCCGATTTCCAGCCGATGAATCAATCCATAGACAATCGGAAACGTGCCGCCGCCGCCAACAGCCCGCGCATGCCCGCCCCGCGCCATCGGGTTGACGTTGAGGCGGCGAGCCGTCGCTTCAGACATGACCGTGATGCTCGCTCCTGTATCCACGACAAACATCAACGGCGTATCGTGACCATTGATCCGAACACGCACGTATGGCCTGGAATTGTCTAGCACAAAAGGGACTGATACAGACCGTGGGCCGTCAACTTGATGAAGCCGAGAAACCTGACTGCGAGATAACGCAAAATAAAAATCAATCAACCCGCGATAACGAGCGCGTTTCTCTTCTTCCAGCTTGGGCGAAACAACCAGGAAGCGCTGGTAATACTCGGCGGCCTCCTTGAACCGCTCCAGCCGCGCGGCTGTGCGACCAAACGCAATCCAAAAATCAGGCTCGCGCGGTTCGACGCTGGTGGCCAGCCGCAGTCGCTCATAAGCCGATTCACTGCGATTCTCAAAAAAATCAATCTCCGCCATCCCCGCCAGTGTCAGCGGCTCCCGCGGATCAAGGGCTAACGCAGCGTTCAGTTCTTGAACCGACTCTTGGAAAAAACCCATGCGCAGCAGCGCCACACCGACCAGCGCCCGCGCCCGCGCGTTGATGATCCCCTGATTGATGACCGACGTCGCCTCTTGATAAGCGCGTTCCAGTTGACCTTGTTTGATCAACATCCAGCTCAACTGTAGCCGGCTCACATGATCGCTCGGCTCCACGGTGAGCACATCACGATACAGTCGCTCGGCTTTGGCATAGTCGCCGGCGCGATGGGCTTGCTGAGCTTCGCGGCGAGCTTTTTCCACTTCAATTCGCTCATCAGCCAAGGCATTCACCGACACACAGCAGAGCAAGCAAATTCCTACCCTGACAACGCGCGCCAATCGTGGCCGACCTTGCTCGACGAACTGAATGCACTGATTGACTGTCTCACCACGACGTGGCTCTCTCAAGCGGAAATTGAGTCTCGGTGATCGGAGCACGTTGAGATTCTAGTGGGCAGCCAAAGCGGTTGTCAAACAACCCAGAGGCGGCTGTGACGGTGGCTGAGGTGCAGCAGTGAGCATTGTGTCACCTCAGCATCTGATCATGCACACCACAACTGACCGAAGCGATCCAACTCCATGAGAATTGCCCATGTGTGACAGCATACCGTGAGAGCTGACTGAAAAGTTCGGAGCGCCCTTGCATGCACACCTTTCAACCAGCAGCCTGGATGCCTGCGCCCCCAGCCGGGTCTAACGGAGTGAAAGAGGTTCCCCAACGGATGAAACGTGCCACCGGATATCTTGTATTTGTTCGGAACCGAACTCAGAACCGAATACGAAGCGAAACTACTTGCTGAGGCGTGCCGAGTGATCTTCTATCCGTTGGAACCTTTCATCCGTTGGCAGAGATTTTCCAACGATGCTTCTGCTTTCAACTCACTGAGGGGATTCAACAGGCGACGGACGACGCAGACTAATACGGGTCTGCTGGTTGATGCGCCGCGGTCGAGTTTGAGGTTTTTCATCGTTCAGGTCTGAGATCATCTGCTCTGCGTCATCTCTTGAGTGACCTTCCTGCACCGAGGTCATCGAACGCAACGGCACACTGGCTGGCTGCTCCGTCTCCGGCGGCGTTATTTCAGGTAGTTCCAGAGCCGGACCGGGATGAACTGAGCAATAGACGGCCAGCTCACGCCCTTCAAGGAAGAATTCGATTCGGTTCTTCGGGCAACGTGTCGTGGCCAACATGCCGGTATCAGGATCAACAAGACGCTCAATCAATCCCTCTGGCTGAACAAAGTCGCCGGCCAGTAAATCCGGGCGCAGCCGCGCAGCCTGCCGCATAAACGAAATCCAAATGGGCAGCGCAGCCGAACTACCCGTTTTGAATAATGGCGAATTATTGTCGAACCCCACCCAGACGACACATACAATGGCGGGCGTCAATCCAACAAACCAGGCATCGCTGCGTTGCGACGTTCCTGTCTTGCCAGCCAGCGCGAAATCGCCCAGCGCAGCCGCTTCATAGGCTGTTCCATAGGGCTGCCGAATCACATCACGAAGCGCGCTCAAAACGATGTAGGCCACCTGCGGACTCATCACGCTCTGCCTTTGCGTTGAGATGCTTCTGACAAGACTGCCATCAGAGCTGGCCAGATATCGCAACGCGGTCGGGGCGACACGCCGTCCGCCGGCGACAAATGCCGTGTAGGCCGAGGCCAGTTCCAACGGCGTCACTTCAGCAGCCCCTAACGCCGTGGCGCCGGAACTCTCCGGTCGAGGCAGGCCGCACCGCTGAATCATGTTGGCAACGACGCTGTAACCTGTGTCCTGCGCCAACGCGACGGTGACCACATTTAACGATCGAGCGAGCGCTTCCCGCACCGAGACCATGCGGTCGAGGTACTTCCCGCCGAAGTTCTCCGGCGTGTACCCATCTTCAAAGGATCGTTTCGCGTCCATGTACATCGTTGCCAGTGTGATCGGATTCTCCTCGTGCATGCCCGACGAGAGCGCCGCTGCGTAAACAAATGGCTTAATGGCAGAACCGGGTTGCCGCTGTGCATCGGTGACCCGATTCAGTTGACTCTGCGCATAACTGCGTCCTCCAACCATCGCCAAGATGTCACCCGAACGCGCGTCCAGCACGACCAACGCCGCTTGTAAGGAGTCGTCTCGCTCCATGCTTCTTCGGATGCGCAAGTCGCGCTCCAGCACGGCCAGCCCTTCACCCACGGCCACAGAGGCGGCCATTTGCAAGCCCATGTCCAGCGTGGTGTAGACGCGATAACCAGCTTCAGCCAGGTCCAAATTTGGCATCTCACGAGCGAGTTGTTCTTGCACGTAGTCGAGAAAATAAGGCGTATTGGCTTCAACCTCGCCGGGACGTGTTTTCAGCGTCAATCCTATCGGCGACCGCTTCGCTTCCTCTGCCTGTTCAGGTGAAATCGCCTGTTGCTGCACCATCGCATCCAAAACGATGTTGCGACGCTTTAACGCTTCGTCCCGATGCTCCTCCATCAGATAATAAGCTGGGCGATGGATCATTCCGGCTAACAGCGCGGCTTCCGGCAACGAGAGCTTTGACACATCCTTATTGAAATACTCGCGCGCGGCTGCGCCAAAGCCATAAATAGACAATCCGCCCCGATACCCCATGTAAATCGTGTTGGCGTATTGAGTGAAAATCTGCTCCTTGGTCAAGCGCCGCTCCAGTGCCAGGGCCAGGAATGCTTCTTGTAGCTTGCGCTGGTAGGTGCGCTCGGCGCCAACCAGAATGTTTTTGACCAGTTGCTGGGTGATAGTCGAGCCGCCTTCAACAGTTCGTCCCTGCCGATAATTCCGCCAAAGGGCGCGGGCAATCGCCATGAGGCTCACGCCTGCGTGGTCAAAGAAGCTGCGGTCTTCGATGGCCAGCACCGCTTTGACCAGATGTGGCGGCAGTTGCCGATAATGCACCTCATAGCGGACGCCGCGTTCATTCTTCCATGACGTGCCGCCTAACGAACGTGTCACTGTGCTGATCACCACTGGCTCAATTCGGCACGTCTGCAATGGGCGGTTGGACTCCGCCTCAATGATCTGCTGAATCTGTTGTCGTTTCGCGTCGAATCGAATGAGCAAGCGAGGAAACCGCTCGCGTGGCATGAGCCGTGCCGACTCTCCCGGTATGACTTCCACCAATGTGCTTGATTCTCGATAAACGCCTTGCCCTGGCTCGGTCGCTCTTGCGGCTTCGACGTACGAAGCCAGGCGCAAATAGTCAATCAATTTGGCTTGCGTCATCCGCTGGCCAACTTGTAATACCAGAGGAGCGGCATAGATATTCGATGGATTGACTTTTCGGTTGACGCCGGCGAGCCACTGATCCAGTTGGTCTGTAGCTTGAGAGTAGAAATAAAAGAAGACTCCACTTAGGCAGAGTCCGGTGAGCAGCACCAAGACCACGAGTCCTTTGAGCCAGCGCCGGCGGGGGGCATTCCGGCTAACTGATTGGTTCATCATGGTTCTTGACCTGGCTGACATACGGCGACTTCCCATTGCCACCTGATGGCATCATCTGATACGGGCTTGTCGGCACTCTGTTTCATTAAATTTGTTCGACCGGCCGCACACTCGAATTTAATCACATGCTTTTTGCTGAATCAACACTTTGAAATGATCACCCAATGCGCCAGGCATGAGAAGGTGTTTCGCCGCCAGGAGCGATTGATAGAACTCAACGCCGGCCCCGCCTGATTCTCGCATGGCCGCGAGTCTTTCCATCAATCCCTGTTCCAGCAAGAATTGTCGCTGCGTCTTGAACTCAACAAGGCGCAGGCCAACTCGCTCGCCATGTTCGATGAGTGTGGTGAAATCCACACTGGCCGTGATGTCCTGATCCCCAATCCGCTCCAATACGTCATCAATCAGAACGTGGCGATAAAACGACCGCACGGTCCCTTCGCGTCGGGCAGCCGAGAACAATCGTTCACGCCGATCGCCATAATCAATGGTGAGCAGGTAACCGTGTTTGAGCAGTCGCGCGATCAGTTCAAGATACCGCAGCGCATTCAAATTCACTTCGATCACTTGCCCTTCGTCCAGACCCAACGACCAATTCATGACGAATGCTTCCACTTCTTGGCATGAGCACGGACCGGCCACCCATATCCAACGGCCGTCGCGCCAATCCACATACAACTCATGAAAACGACCGTTCCGCCATTGCAACCGATGAACCGGCATGGCATCAATCAATTCGTTAGAAAAGATGATCCCCGTGACCGTACCGGCTTCAAATTCATCGAAGGACTTCCAGGTGATATTCGGCATGTGCTGCAACCGTTCTTGCTCGACCTGTTTCATCGCCGGGCTTGCCTCGACCATGACATAAGTGATCCGTTCAAACCACTCGTGGTGCTCGCGCTCCAAATGCCGCAAAACATGTTCGGCCAACAGACCTGTGCCGGCACCCACCTCGATGAACATCGGCTCGGATGAGTCGGGCAATCCATTCAACAGCACGACCAGCTTTTCGGCTAACAAAACACCAAACAGCGGATGAATGTTCGCGTTTGTGTAAAAATCGCCTCGTCCTCCGATCTGCTGTCTTCGGGTGTAATACCCATCCTCAGGGTCGTAGAGAGCCGTTTGCATGAATTCACAAAAAGAAATAGGCCCTGATTGCAAAATCCTTTGTCGGATGCTCTCGCCGAGTCTGGTCATGACAAAAACAAAGCCCACGCCAGTCGGCTGGCGTGGGCATCATGAACAATCCCTACAATCAATCCAGGCTCAGGCGGCGGCTTCCTGCACCTCAGGCTGCACGCGAATGACACGGTCTTTACCGAAAATATATCGGGTCGGCTGTTCTTTCATGATCTTGTCTTGCAGCCGCATCAATCCATAGAGCAACGCTTCAGGTCGGGGCGGACAGCCCGGTATATACACATCAACGGGCACAATGCGATCTACCCCTTGCAGCGTCGAGTAGGAATCAAACGGGCCGCCCACGCTGGCGCACGCGCCCATGGCAATGCACCACTTGGGCTCAGGCATCTGATCCCAGACACGTCGCACCACAGGCGCCATCTTCAACGTGACTGTACCGGCCACAATCATCAGGTCTGATTGCCGAGGACTCGGTCGAAAGACGCCAGCGCCGAACCGATCCATATCAAATCGGGACGCGCCGGTGGCCATCATTTCGATCGCGCAACATGCCAATCCGAATGTCATCGGCCAGAGGGCTGATTTACGTCCCCAGTTAAACACAAAGTCAACAGTGGATGTGAGGAAATTGCCGCCGCGTTCTTCAATCATGTCCACTCCAGGGCTCCTTTTTGCCACGCATAGTAATAACCAACTACCAAGATGCCAATGAAAATGACGATCTCAATGAGTCCGAAGATGGCCAGCTTGTCATAAACGACTGCCCAGGGAAAGAGAAAGATCGTCTCCACATCGAAAATCAAAAACAACATGGCAATCAAATAATACCGAACCGAAAAACGCTCTCGTGCGTCCAGTTGCGGGTCAATGCCACACTCATAAGGACTCAACTTGGCCGCTTCCGGCTTATTGGGACGCACAAAACGCATCAAGCCCAGCACCACAACAGGAAATGCAATGGCAATCACAAGCAAAACAATTATGGGAATGTACCCGAAAATTGGATTGGTTGGTGTTTGCATCAACAACAGAGCCGGCATAATCATGAATGATCCTATGCGCTTTTGCTGAAACGAGCCCCAATCATAGGAGCCGCCCCCTCCCTTGTCAAGCTTGTCTCCCGAATCCTTGATTGACGGCTCAGGTCGGCTCTGTGCCTGCTGGCCGCCCCCTTGTCAAGCTTGTCTGCCGAATCCGGCCTGAATCATGACGAACATTGACGTCCTGGATTGAAACCGAGTCAAACTCGTCAACCTTGTCTGCCGAATCCGGCCTGAATCATGACCAGGGCGCTCCTCCCTCACCTTCTGGCGCCGCCTGTTGCTTCATTCTTGCATTCGTTGGTTGGTGCGATGTTTCGGGTGCGCCTCCCTCACCTTCTCCGCATGAAAATCGCTTTCCAGCTCAATCCGCGCGCACCCCTTGCCTCGGAGGCGACCTTTGAAGTGCTGCGCCGCGGCGCAGCTCTGGCCGGTTTCATCCCTCGCCTCTTGCCTCCAACGTGACCTTTGGAGTGCTGCGCCGCGGCGCAGCTTTGGTCAGTTTCATCCCGCGCCGCTTGCCTCAAACGTGACCGTGTGAGTGGTGCGCCGGGGCGCCGCTCTGGCCGGGTGACGACC
>JANWZE010000079.1 GCA_025054955.1 Blastocatellia bacterium
CGGGAACGCCTGTGCCACATTCTCAGAGGAATCGTCCCTATGCAACAGCACGCCACGAAGGATGAAAATGGGGTACAGGCGGGAACGCCTGTGCCACTTTTTGGAGGAGGTTCAAAGAAGCGAATGGGGAGAGAACAACACAAGCCAACGATCAGGCCTGCGCAGCAGTGCTGTGCGAGTAGGTGGATGCAGACTGCTTTGCTCATTGTTTGGGTGGTAATGTGGGCTGTCACCTGTCATGGTCAATCGTCTGAAGCGCAGCCACGACGGTTGCATCTCAGTTTGAAGCAAGCGGTCGAGCTTGCTTTGGCGCCGGCCGGCCATGCGCGGGTTCAACTGGCCGAGCAACTGATTCGGCAGTCAGAGTCACGGCTGGCGCAGTCACGGGCAGCATTGCTGCCGATAGTGGATGCCTCGGTCAGCGAACAGAATCTGACGCGGAACCTGGAAGCCTTCGGCATCCGGTTTGAGCTTCCCGTGGCCGGATTCCGCCTGCCCACGCTGGCCGGACCGTTTTCGGTGTTCGATGCGCGCGCCACAGTTCATCAAAGCCTTTTCGATCTGAGTGCGCTGCGTCGGTTTCAAGCGGCGCAGAGGGCGCTGAGCAGCGCTCAGGCCGAAAGCGAGCATATCAATGACGAAATAGCGGGCGCCACGGCTGAGTCTTACTTGGCCGCGCTTCGTGCCAAAGCGAATCTGGAGCAGGCTGAGTCGAATGTGGCATTGGCCGAAGCGTTATTGAACTTGGCGGTTAACCAGAAGGCCGCCGGCACGGGCACCGGTATCGAGGTGACGCGGGCTGGCGTTCAATTAGCCAATGAACGACAACGCTTACTAGTGGCTCAACAGGAGCTGCGCCGCGCGTATCTTCAGTTGGCCAGCCTGATCGGTGTTGCGTTTGATGTCACATTAGAGCTGAGCGACACGCTCGATTTTGCGCCGTTGGACTCGCTCGGCGCTGAGGAGGCCATACGCCTTGCTCTTCAGACTCGCGCTGACGTCAAAGCGCAACAGTGGCGTGAGCAAAGCGCGCAGTTACATTATCAGGCGACGCGCGCTGAACGATTCCCCTCAGTGGTGGGCTTTGCCGATTATGGCTCAATTGGTTTAGGCCCAAACCGAGCGATCCCTACGCGCAGTTATGGCCTTTCGGTTCGCATTCCACTCTTTGATGGAGGGCGACGCGACGCGCGTCGCGCGGAGAGCTTGTCGCTGTGGCGCCAAGAGACGATCAAGAGGGATGATTTACGACGGCAGATCGAGCTGGAGGTTCGCGTGTCGCTTGACAGGTTACAATCGGCTGAGCAGCAGGTGAAGGTGGCAGAGCAAGGGCTTGTGTTGGCGGAAAACGAGCTTGCGCAAGCGCAACGTCGTTATGAAGCCGGCGTCACCACCAGTTTAGAATTGACCGATGCGCAGACGCGGTTGGTCAGAGCGAAGGAGAATCGTCTCACTGCCGTGTTCAATTATCATCTGGCCGTCCTCAACGTCGCCCGCGCTATCGGCGTGGTTCGCCAGATCATTCGCTGAAGGTGATGGACAGCAGTATGATGACCGCAAAGAAAGTGCTCATCCCGACGGTGTTGGTTGTTGTCGCTGTCGTTTCACTTAGCCTCTGGTGGTGGACGCGATCTGAACGGAAGGGCAGTGACAGCATTCGAGTCTCCGGCAATGTTGAATTGAGCGAAGTCAAGGTTTCGTTTAAGACAGCCGGACGATTAGTTGAGTTGCTGGTTGACGAAGGCGACGTGGTGAAGAAAGGCATGACGATTGCTCGGCTTGACCAGGAGCAGTTGGCGCATCAACGTGACCGGGAACGCGCCATCTTGACTGCTGCTCAGTCGCAATATGACCAATTGAAAACAGCTATCGAGTATCAGCGGCAAACGGTCATCGGACAAATTGCGCAATGGCAAGCTGAGTTGAAACAGGCCGAAGCCCATTTGCGCAAGCTGTTGGCTGGTTCACGCGCCCAGGAGATTGAACAGGCTCAGGCGCTTGTGCAGGAGGCGCGCACGCAGTTTGAATGGGCTGAGAAAGAATGGCGGCGCGCGCAGGTTTTGTATGCGAATGAAGACATCTCAACGGCGCAGTATGATCAGGCGCGCGCCCGATATGATGCGGCCACGGCGACACTGAAGCGAGCTGAGCAAAATGCGGCGCTGGTCAAAGAAGGTCCGCGAGCCGAGGATATTGAAGCGGCACGCGCGTTGGTCGAGCGAGCCAGGGCCGGACTGCGGCTGGCCGAGGCGGCCAAGCTGGAGCTGAAGCGACGCGAGCAAGAGTTGACGGCGCGACGCGCCGACGTGGATCGCGCGCGCGCCCAGGTAGCCCTTGTTGACGCACAACTGGATGACACCGTCGCCGTTTCCACAATTGATGGTGTTGTGCTGCAAAAAAGCGCCGAGGTTGGTGAAATGCTGGCTGCTGGGGCGACCGTGATCACCATTGGCGACTTGGATCGTCCGTGGATTCGCGGGTATATTGGTGAGCAGGATTTGGGGCGGGTCAAAATTGGCGCCAAGGTCAAGGTCACCACCGATTCATTTCCCAACAAGGTTTACTGGGGGCGCGTCTCATTCATTGCTTCGGAAGCCGAGTTCACGCCCAAACAAATCCAGACGCCTGAGGAGCGCGTCAAGCTCGTTTATCGAATTAAAATTGAGGTTGAGAATCCGCAGCACGAATTGAAGCTCAATATGCCTGTGGATGCGGAAATTTTATTGGGTGCGCAGTAGCGGGCCACGACATCGTCTCGAATCGTGATGAATGTTGATCCGCCCAATAGCTCGACGCGCCGGCCTCGGAGAGCAAGCTACAACACCGTCTCGAACCATGATGAATGACCAACAGCCTATTATCGAGGCACGCAATGTGACGCGCCGCTTTGGCTCGCTCATCGCCGTTGATCGGTTGAATCTGGAGGTGGCGCGTGGCGAGATTTTTGGTTTGGTCGGCCCTGATGGCGCAGGCAAGACCACGACGCTGCGATTGCTCTGTGGTTTGCTACGCCCATCCGAAGGGCAGGTGTGGATCGCCGGCTATGAGCTCCTCGGTCAGCCCGACGCGGTGAAGGAGCATATCGGGTACATGCCCCAGCGATTTGGTCTCTATGATGATCTGACCGTTGACGAGAACATGCGATTCTATGCCGATTTGTTCGGCCTGCCGTCGAACGAACGGGAAACATTCGCCAGACAATTGCTCAAGATGACACGCATGGAACCGTTCCGTCGTCGCCGCGCGGCGCACCTGTCCGGCGGGATGAAACAGAAGCTGGCGTTGATGTGCACGTTGCTGCATCGGCCAACCATTCTTCTGCTGGATGAACCGACCAGCGGCGTTGATCCGGTCTCGCGTCGTGATTTTTGGGTGATTCTCTACGAGTTGGTCAAGGAAGGCTTGACTGTATTGGTCACCACATCCTATCTGGACGAAGCCGAGCGGTGCAATCGAATTGGGTTGATCTATCAAGGGCGCTTGATCTATTGCGCCTCACCGGAACGGCTCAAGCAGGCTGTCTCCGAGCTGTGTTATGAAGTGAGCGGTCCTGATCAACGGGCTGCCAGAGAGGTGTTGCAATCCTGTGATGGCGTGCTGAGTGTGGAACCGGCAGGAGCGGTGTTGCATCTGTTTTTGTCGCCGGCGCGCACATCGGTCGCCATCCTTGAGCAACAGCTCAGCCGACACGGGCTAGGACCTTTCCAGTTCAAGCCACTGGTTCCCTCGCTGGAGGATGTGTTTATTGCGTTAGTGCGCAAGGCTGTCACGTCATGAACTGGGCGGTTGAGGTCACCGAGCTTGTCAAGCGATTCGGCGAGTTTGTCGCCGTTGATCATATTTCCTTCGCTGTGCCGCGCGGCCAGATTTTCGGTTTTTTGGGCCCCAATGGTGCTGGCAAATCAACCACCATACGAATTCTCTGCGGATTGCTCTCGCCCTCATCCGGTCGAGCTTATGTCAACGGCTTTGATGTCGCCAAGCAACCGGAAGCCGTCAAGCAAACGATTGGCTACATGTCGCAAAAGTTTTCGCTTTATGACGACCTGACCGTTGAGGAGAACATTGAATTCTTCAGTGGCATTTATGGCGTTCCGGCGCATCAGCGCGTTGAACGAAAGGAATATGTGCTGCATCTAGCCGGACTGGAAGAGAAACGTGCGGTGTTAACTCGGTGGTTGGCCGGCGGCTGGAAGCAACGCTTGGCGCTAGGTTGCGCGTTGCTGCATCAACCGCCGATTCTATTTCTGGATGAGCCAACATCGGGCGTTGACCCGATTGCGCGGCGACGCTTTTGGGATGTGATCTATGCGCTTTCTGAGGCTGGTCGCACGGTGTTTGTCAGCACGCACCACATGGACGAGGCGGAGTATTGTCACCGGTTGGCGTTGATGTATCGTGGACGCATCATCGCGCTTGACGCCCCGTCAGCGTTGAAAACCCTCTTGCCCTCCGATCGGCTGGTCTACCTGCTCAGTTCAGACTTACGAGCCAGCTTAAAAGCATTGGAACAAACGGAGGGCATCCTGGACATGGCAGTCTTCGGCGATGGCTTGCATATCACAGTGGAACACGCCGCAACGGCTATTGAGCAGATTCGCCACACGCTGGATCGCTCCGGCATCCAGATTGAGCGACTCGAGCTGATTGAGCCATCTATGGAGGACGTCTTTGTCGCCATGATTGAACAACAGGAGCGCACTCGCTCATGAGTCTGCGTCGCACACGAGCTATCGCCGGCAAGGAGCTGATTCACATTGTGCGCGACCCGCGCAGTCTGATCATGGCGCTGGCCATTCCGCTGCTGTTGCTGCTGCTGTTTGGTTACGCGCTGTCGTTGGATGTGGATCGAATTCCCACGTTGATCCTTGACGCGGATCGCACGCCGGAAAGCCGCGACGTGATCGAGCGATTTCGCGGATCACGCTATTTCGACGTGGGTGGCGTCGTTGATCGCTACGCGACGATTCAACAGCAGATAGACCGAGGCGCTTGTTTGTTGGCCGTGGTGATTGACCAGCATTTTGCTGAAGATTTGCGTGGCGGCCGGGAAGCGACGGTTCAACTGTTGGTGGATGGCAGCGACGCGAACACGGCCTCGATTGCCCTGGGCTATGCCGAAGCCTTGCTTCAAAGCTACGCGCTGGAGTGGCAACTCCGATGGGCTGATGAACACGGTCTGGGCGCGCGCGCCGCGCCAGTCCAAGCGCGGCTGCGCGTCTGGTACAACAGTGACATGAAGTCAAAGAACTACATCGTCCCTGGCTTGATAGCGGTCATCTTGATGATCATCGCCGCCCTGCTCACTTCGTTGACGATTGCGCGAGAGTGGGAGATGGGCACGATGGAGCAATTACTCTCCACGCCGGTCAGAGCGACCGAGCTGGTGTTAGGCAAGATGGCTGCCTACTTTGTTGTCGGCTTCATTGATATGTTGACGGCGCTCGGCGTCGGCGTGTTC
This sequence comes from Blastocatellia bacterium, assembly GCA_025054955.1. NCBI lineage: Bacteria > Pseudomonadati > Acidobacteriota > Blastocatellia > Blastocatellia bacterium. The sequence continues at coordinate 5,462 of JANWZE010000079.1, forward strand.
ATCTTCGATGTTCCGTTGCGCGGTAGCACGCTACTGGTTTTGGGCACGAGCTGCCTGTTTTTGTTCGGCGCGTTGTGTTGGGGGATTCTGCTCTCAGCTGTCACGCGGCAGCAGTTGGCTGCCTTTCAGTTGGGCATTCTGACATCGTTTTTACCAGCGTTTTTGTTGTCGGGATTCATCTTCTCTATCGAGAATATGCCGGGCGTTGTGCAATTGATCACTCACATCTTTCCCGCCCGTTACTTTGTGACGGCGCTGAAGGGAATTTTTCTCAAGGGAGTCAGTGTGCGCGTCTTGTGGGTGGAGTTGTTGTTTCTGCTCATCTATGCCGTCATTGTTTTCGTGCTGGCGACGCGCGCGCTCAGACGCCAGTTAGCCTGATCGTATGTGGTCACGGGTTCGCGAGATCGTTCGCAAAGAATTTCGCCAGGTGTTGCGCAATCCGCGCGCGCGGATTCTCTTATTCGTGCCGCCGATCATGCAATTGCTGATATTTGGCTACGCCGTCAACCTGGATGTCGAACACGGCGCGGTTGGATGGCTCGATCAAGATCAGACGCCGGCGAGCCGCGCGTTGTGTGCATCCATAGATGCGTCGGCGTACCTTGACATCGTGGCGGTTTATGCGCAGGAAGAGGACATTCACGTGGCGCTCGATCATGGCGCTGTGCAAGCCGTCGTGCATGTGCTACCCGGCTTTGGACGTGATCTGGAACGAGGAGAGACGGCGACAGTTCAGATCTTAATTGAAGGGACCAATTCCAATACGGCCTCGATCCTGGCCAACTATCTCAACCAACTGATCGCGCAGTATTCACGGCAGGTGTTTGCTCAGAGGCTATCGGAGCGACGCATCGGCGCGACTATGCCGAGCGCTGAACCGGTTGAGCTGCGTGTGCCGACGCTGGCGGTGAAAAGTCGTGTGTGGTTCAACCCTGAACTGCGCACTCGCAACTATTTTGTGCCCGGCGTGATTGCTAACATCATCACGTTGATTACACTGATGCTGACGGCGCTCGGCCTGGTGCGCGAGCGGGAGATCGGCACGATGGAACAATTGATGGTCACACCGCTTCGTCCCATTGAGTTGATGTTGGGCAAGACATTGCCATTTGCGCTGGTTGGCTTGATTGACGTGGTGGTGATGACGATGCTCGCGCTGATTGTGTTTGACGTACCATTTCAGGGCAGTGGGTGGCTCTTGTTGATCAGCGCCATTGTCTACTTGTTAACTTCGTTGGGCATCGGGTTGTTCATCTCGACGATCTCACGCACGCAGCAGCAAGCGGTGATGTCATCGTTTTTTTTCTTTCTGCCGGCCTTCGCGCTGAGCGGATTTGCGTTTCCCATCCGCAATATGCCCGAACCGGTGCAGTATGTGACCTATCTGAATCCCGTTCGCTATTTCATCGAAATTGTGCGCGGCATTTTTCTGAAGGGTGTAGGCCTGGATGTGCTCTGGCCGCAACTGCTGATCTTGTTGGTGCTGGGCACCATGATTTTGGGGTTCAGCGCATGGCGCTTTCACAAGCGGCTCGATTAGCGCGATGCGCGCGGCGGCAAGGAGGTTCTTGCGGACTAGCGCGCGTGCGCCCGTTCGCTCCTGCCATCCGCGTTCCATCCCGTGTGTGGTGATACCGAGCGTGCGCGTTCCCAGCCGGATGATGCTCAAATCGCTCTAAGCGGCTTTGGCCATGCGTTTGGTTTGACTGGCTTCGACGTAGATCTCTTCAGGCGGCTCGCGCAAGTCCCAGACCAGTCCGACCCACGAGAGCAGTTTCAAGATATAGTGAGTCACATCAATTTCCCACCAATAAAATCCTTGTCGCTCTGACCCTGGATAGCGATGGTGGTTATTGTGCCAGCCCTCGCCAAGCGTGATCATGGCAATCAGCCAACTGTTGCGGCTCTCGTCGCCGGTGGCGAAGCGGCGACGGCCAATAACATGCGCCAGTGAGTTGACCGTGTAGGTGCAGTGGGCCAAGATGATCGTGCTGATGAAAAAGCCCCATGTCAGCAGTTGCAAGCCTGACGTGTGCAGCCCTGGCGCCATCTTTTGCAGGACCCAGCCTAGCAAAAATAGCCCAACGGCGAGCGAGACGGGGCCAATCAAGTGGTAGCGGTTGAGAAAACGTAATTCAGGGAATTTGGCCAGGTCAGGAATGGCTTTGAAATCCGTCCTCGTGTACTTGGAACACAAAATCCAGCCAATATGTGACCACCAAAAGCCTCTGGTCACAGGCGAGTGAATATCCTTGGGCGTATCCGAATACCGATGGTGATCACGGTGCAGAGCCGCCCACCATAACGGCCCCTTCTGCACCGCCGTCGTACCCAGCAAGCCGAGGATGAACTGAAATGGACGACTGGTTTTATACGTGCGGTGCGAGAAATAACGATGGTACCCCCCTGTCACCGCGAACATGCGCACAACAACTGTGATGGCGCAGACGATGATGGCCGTCCAGCTTACTCCCGACCAAATCACTAACAGACAGGCCACGTGCATGCCGAAGAACGGCAGGCTGCCCAGCCAATCAATTTTTTCATCATCAGGCTTGACCACTCTTTTCGGGGAAGAACGTTCGATGTTGTTGTTGATAGTCGCGTCCGCTTGGTTCTTGATCGTCTGTTCACTCATCATGGTTGACGCCTCTGGCCATTGTTTAGGATGGCTATCTGGTGGGACGTGAGGTAAAAAATCAACATGCTCCTGCCCAGCCAATGATCGTACCCTGCACGTTGGAATCGCATCGGTTTAGTATAAGGCGGCAAGGCTAGCGGAAGAGCCGTGACTGTGTCAAGCAAATTTCTATCGGATTCTCATGCCAATTGCGTAGAGAAAGACCATTTCCATGAAGCCAAAAAGCAGAGCGGGACCTGAACTGACTGAGCGCAAGTCTGCGATCTTCACTTGGTATTTACTTCGGCGGCGGCAGTCGCCCACAGGGAGGATAGCCAGATGGGCAACGTCCTGGGTGGGCGTCGCCCCCAATTCATTGCGCCTTCGATAGTGCCACACGTTCCCTCATCGGCTCGTTCATGCTGTCCAATTGCTAGCCACGAGTGCGCTGCTCTGGCGCGTCTCCAACGCGCCACGATGGCTCGGCCTGCGTTGCCAGACGTTGCACGTCTGGCAACGTTGCATGCGCTGCCGGCGCGGCTCGGCAGAAACGGGCGCGTAAGAGAGTAATCCCGAATGCCATTAGAAAATCGGAGACTGCTGCTTGGGACGTTCTGCTGCTGCTACTCTCCATGTCGCTTGATCTCTCATGCCCCTTGCTCGGACTAATTGATATAAGGATGGCAAGACCGGAGTTGCCGAGCGGCAATGTGCATCGGCGCTCCGCAGGTGGAGATTTTGGTTTCCCGGAAAATTGCTCGCATCGCACGCCTCTGGTGTGCTTGTCGCCGGGGAAACCCTGACGTTAGCCGTGTCTTGCGATATTGGTGAGGTGTGTAGTGCCGCGTCAGCGACGGCATAACCGTGGCGTTGCAAAATTGGTGAGGTATGTAGCATGCCGCCGCCCCAGCGGCAGAGTGACATTAGCCATGCCCTTCAGGGCACGGTAGGCCAGCCGGCAGTAGATGGTCGTCGCGTCAGCGACGGTTGAATCTTTGAAAAGCCGAGCTAAAGTCAATGCGCCGCTACGCGGCAGCCGTGATACCGATTGCTGATTGCCGAATGCAGATTTTCACGATAACAGTGTGCATCCCTATGCATTCATGATGTTCTGCTTCTTGCCAAATGCTGATTGATACGTTCGGGCCATTTACCTCGCGATAAATCAGGGTTTTTCAATAGGTAATCGGTGTTGTTTGCCTGCTGGACCGACCGTTCGAACCCATGCCTCATGACAAAATGCGAGAATTAGTTTATCCTTAGCGCCTCGTTACATGCAGCAGGAGGTGTTGTCGTGAAGCGATGTGGTTGTGCCTTGATTGTTTTGATGATCATGATTAGCCCTGCCTGGCGTGCATACGCGCAGCAACGGGCCGCTCAGCAATCGGAAGATGTCCAGTCGCCTCCAGCCAAATCGCTCAAGCGATTGCCAGCGCATCCGCACGCGGAATACATCATCAGTCCGGGTGATGTGCTTTCTATCCGCGTGTTCCAGCAGCCGGACATG
>JANWZE010000080.1 GCA_025054955.1 Blastocatellia bacterium
CACAGCCACGTCTGCCAACACAACCGGCAATTGGACTGCCCTGAATCACCCCCTCACGAACGGCGTGCCGCCTGCGTTCGTGTTTATCACGGATAACTGGAACCCAGGCGGTGTGGGCGGCACCTACAACAATCACAACACCGGAGTTTGGTATGCCGGCGCTGGCACGAACAAGTGGGCTATCTTCAACCAGGATTTAGCTGCCATGCCGGCGAACGCCAGCTTCAACGTGCTGGTGATCGCCAAGCGAACCCATATCCCGATCGCCATTCGGCAGTAGTAATCACGCATCCACTACGCCGCCTCCGATTTCTCAGCAATCGGGGGCGGCGCGTTCTCGTTTTAGCTTTTGTGCTCACCCGAATTGTAGTCAGCAGGTCGTTCACGTACAGCATAGGATGGCGTCGAGATCACCATTGACCGATAAGCCTGCTGTTCGTCTGGCTCTGAAAACTCGAACGTTCGAGCTACATTACGGAATGCTTCCAGGTAACGGTGGTAGTCCCTCGCGACCCCTTTGTAAGCGATCTCATATAGACGATCACCATGCTCGAGGAAGATGATTCGCTCGATGACAAGGGTTTCTTTTGCATTAACCGAGTTGATTGGCAATGGAATGGTGTAGCCGACCTCAATCTCCGCGGCTTCGGTGTCGGCCAAAGAACCGGTGGCACGTGAGATCTCTCGGAAGTTGCTGAAATGCTTGTTTCGTTCCACGTAGTTCATGACCAGGGTGTCGAGTTTAGAGTTCGCTGGAATGACGCGTACGATGATGGACAGATTGTAGGTATCCTCCTCGTTACGTGGCCCGCGGATGAACACCTCGTCATATTCTTTGCCCTGAACTTCCCGCACGGCCCAGTCGCTGGGGTAAAGAAAGGAAAAGTCCAGATTTGGATTGGTAGAGGTGAAACGGCTGTAGCTTTGTAAAGCAGTCATTCGGACTCTCCTCCCCGAGAGGTCAAAACTCCGGCAGGTCGTAGAGAGAGCGAATCTCATCCTTCGCTCGATCCTCGCCCTGGGCGATCATTGCGCTGACCCAGTCACATTGCTCGTCGCTTTCGTCTCCCTTCAGCACATTCCAAACCTCAGCCTCAGCTTTGAAAGCAGCATATTCCTGCTCGATGGAGTCCGGCTTCGCCCACTGGACGTGCGTCCCTTCGTGCGCCAGGTGGGCGGCCAGGACAGCCGGACTTGCCTCCTTCTGGCTGTCGTGAATTGTAATCTCGTTGGCAGCCGGATCGAACTGCGCAATCGCACCATCTTCCGTTGTTCCAAATGCAATCGTTGTCCCGTTTTCTCGAATCGCTATAGCGATGGGACGACCAACTTCGGTTGACTCCAATGCCTGAAAGGCGAGGCTCAGGCGCTCTATCTCGTTTGCATCACCCAGCACTGGATAATCTGAGCTAGGTGGTGCTGCCTCCTTAAGATGTTGAATGGCCAAAATGTCTGCCTCACTCGGCCGCCAGCGCGCCAACTCGATGTCTTCGAGAGACTCTTGAACTTCGAGGATTTCATCCTCTTCACCGGGATCACGATTGCGTTCCAAATCTCAGCCTCCGCTGATCGCTTGTCTGAACCCGTCGGCCATCGCCTCGGTGAACTCATGCGTCCAGAGATGAACGAAGAGGCAATATGCCGCATGTGCGTCAGCGCCTAGGCCGATTGGCTCTACAGACGCTTGGCACGCTTTGGCCAAAATCGTCCAGCCGGCCGCTTCACCCTTTTGACGCCGCAGCAAGAGTTCGCGCCATGCCTCGCGAAACCGTTTGCCCGACTCGATCTCGTAAGCTACAGGGCCGACCCGATCGCGATATCGGCATTGCCGCAGGCAGAAGCGACAACCGTCGAAAGGCAGTTCCAAGCGCGCGTAGGTCTGTTTGAAGGAAGCCATGTGCGCGATGACCGCTTCGTCGGAAACGCGCTCCGGCAGCTTGTGCTGGCCGCGGTAGTCGGGCACGGAGATGAACGCCGGACGCTCGTATCCCTCGATGAACAAGGCAGCCTGTCCAGGTGAGAGCTTGGTCAAGAAGGATTCTTGCTCATGACTCAAGTTCATCGTTGCACCGACAGCTTGACGATCATCCTGTCCTGGTAAACGGTGAACAATTTTGATGCTTGTGTTTTTCAGCGCATCTTCAGCCAGGCGACCTGGAATTTGCTCAGCGATGATCAATCCTTCACCGAACGCCCTCACCTCAGACAGCGACGCACTGAACATTTCAACCGCCTGCGCCCGCGTGTCTGCGGATGTTTCGCGGTCGGACGCATGAGGCACACAGGCCATCACGCGATGCGCTTCCTCGATCAAGGTCACGTGCTGGAGCTTCGACTCATGGCGATTGACCCGGCAATACTCGCGGATCATGGTCAGTAGGAACAGCATGACGAGCGCCTTCTCGTCGTCGTTCAGCGACTCTAACTCCAGCATGGTGGGCTGTGTCATCAAAGTCTCCATCGGGATCGAGCGACGGTTGTTGAGCATGCGCCCTTTGCTGCCCCACAATAGCGAACCGATGCGTCCCGTCGCTGCGAGCTTGTCGAACGCCGCCTGAATGTCGCTCTCGCGGTTGATCTGCGCGTTGCCGTAACCGTCGTATCCGAACGTGCGCGTCTTCAACACAAGCGGATAGCCGTGCTGCGCGCCGAACGCCTTCACATCGGCGACAGTTGCAACTGCGGTGTACTCCGCCGTCGGCAGGCCAGCCCGGTTCAGCGTTTGCTTCTGAGTGAATTTGTCCTGCAATTGAGCGAGAGTGTGCGAGGACCAGCACGCACCGGACAGGATGCTCGATAGAGGCGATCACCTCTGCGGGCACGAATTCGCTCTCGAGCGTGATCACGTCCACCGCATTGGCGAAGTCGGCTAGCGTCTCAGCATCTTTCCGTGAGCCGGTCACGCCGAACGAGGTCACCTGCATTGCGGGGTTGAACTCGTCTTTGTCAAGGATAGCGACATTCACGCCGATACGCTGGGCGGGGTCGTATGCTGAGAGTTGTGTAACGGGAGTCAGATAATCGCACTTGCCAATCAAGACCAATCGAAAGCAAGTGAGATCACCATGACTCCCGAAATCAAGATTAATGAGCAAGAACCCATCCATCAAGTCAGTCAGGCGGAATTCCAAGAACTGGTCAGTGAAAGAATCCGTCTGGCTGTGCGGTTGATGTTGACAGTCATCATGAACGAGGAAGCAGAGGCGTTCGTAAGGCGCCCTACGGCGAGGCCTGCCCGACTCGACGGGATTACCGGAACGGCTACTACCAAACGCGATCTAGTCACGACGGTGGGCAAGATTGATGGCTTGAGGGTGCCACGCACGCAGGGCGGCTTTCGGACGCAGGTGTTCGAGCATATCAACGGCGACAGCATGAGCTGGACATGGCGATTGGCGAGATGTTCGTTAAGGACCTGAGCACCGCAGCGGCGGGTCAAGTTATGACAACGCTGACATGACGGGCTCTCCCGTTAGCCCATCCGTCATGTCGCGGGTGCATCACGGGTTGGAGGCGGAGTATGCCCAGTGGCAGAGCCGCACTCTGGCGGAACGGTCTGCCTATGTATTCGTGGATGGCACATATTTCAACGTGATTTATGCCGATGAGAGCAACAAAACGCCGATCTTGGCGCTCATCGGCGTCACCGCCGCGGGCCAGCGCGAAGTGATCGCCTTCACCATCGGCGAACGCGAGAATCAGGGAGTTTGGGAGAACCTGCTCGACGACATCAAGGCGCATGGTGTCAAGTAGGTGGATCTCTGTATCACGGACGGGCATCAAGCCATGCTCGGTGCGATTACTCTCAACTTTCCCGACAGCCGGCGTCAGTGCTGTATGCGGCACAAACTCGACAACCTCCTGTCGCATGTGCCGGAGAAACACCGCGAAGCCGTCACGACCGAGTTCAAAGCCATCTTCTACCATTTGCCTATTTCGCCGCTGAGAAGATAATTTCGATGCAAGAGAACTTCTCAACGGTGTTGAGCGTAAAGCTACGCACGACAGTTAACCATCAGCCGATCAGTTGCATCCAGGAGAAGAAATGTTCAAGCCCATTAATTTAGCTCTTGCGATTTGTATCGCGCTGGCCGTATCAGCTTGTGGTGGCCACGACGTAGCGCCCACAGAAACGCCACCCAACGCACCATTACCAACCACCAATCTTGAGGCAACGATCTCTGCTCAGAGTACCCAGATTGCGCAGTTGAGCAGCAACAACCAAGCCACAAGTGCTGTCTCGTCATCAAGAACTGTTAGTGCAACGCCAACTCAATTGACATTGGTTACAACACCAACTCCCGTCGCAACCGTGGCAATTGTAGCATCGGCGATCGGTATGGCTTCGAAGCGTCACTTTGAAAAGGATTGGGGATTCTCATTTATCCCACCGGCTGGGTGGCAAGTTCTAGCACGCAGCCCGACATTCATATATTTTGCGGTGGATGGCATCGACAACACGCAGATCAACATATCCTTCCAAAGACTTAATCCCGGCGGCGGATCGTTAGGTGAAGTTGTTTCCCGAAACATAGGACATCTCGTGGGAAACCCAGATTACACACTGGTGGGTCGCGAGACTTTCACAACCGAAGATGGAACAGCTGGAATCAAAGTCTCATTTCACGTGAATCACGTGAAGGGCGACAGGCCAGCACAACTGATTGTGTACTTTTTTGATGCTCTGCCTCAGAGGATTGTGGCTGCATATACGCGTTTTGCCAATATCCCGCAAACGCATGATCCACTCGTCGACCAATCAATGAAGACCGCTCGCTTTGACTTATCTGGAAGTGGTGATCTCTCTTCGCATGAACAAAGCTCGCGAGTTACCCTGAGCCTTGGAGAGAAAGCATCCTTTCGCTTACCTGATGAAGGTGTGAGAAATAACAATGGATACATCGGACCGTTCTGCTGCACTGGGGTCACAGCTATTGTGAAGAACAAGTCAAATGAGCCAATCGGCTACGTATACTTCTATGGCTGGGAAGGTCAAGCATATATTGTTGGAGCCAATAGATCAATCGCGCCGAGCATTGAGATCTGGGTAAGTGGTCTGGCTGATCTCTCAAACATCCTATCACGGCAAGAGATAAGCAAAATTTATTTTGCTGCTAGTGAAATGTCCCCAGGACAGAGCCGATCAACGATCGCCGGTGGACTTTTGTATACTGCTACTATCGAGATAGCCAATCTCGAACTATTCAACGACTCCACATACTTTGATATGGGATCGGTAGCAGTAAGAATGGATGTGTCTATCATCCAGTCCGTCCCGAAGAATCAGTTGCTAGATTGGGCAGAGCTTGCGACTCAAAGCGAATACTTCACTGTTTATCCAGGCGACAAAATCCGCCCATATATCATAGTGCGAAATGCTGGAACAACAACGTGGTTGAAAGGCAAGTTTGGTTACCTCGGCAAAGGCGAGTGGAGCGCACGTTGGGGCACAGGGAAGTTGTGGCGGGATGTAAAGCCAGGCGAGACGTTGGAGTTTGTAGACAAACAGATAATCGAAGCACCTAGTCAGCCAGGATCATATCAATACGGAGTCCAGCTTACCAATGATCTTGGCCAGCCATTTGGCCCCTATTTTTTTATTCAAGTCAACGTTGTTCCGAAGCCCCAAGGCGCAAACGTGGGAGAATTGAAGCTGCTCGCAAAACTCCCGGTGGATCCTTTTTGGTATAAAGTCAAACAACAGCTTAGCCTAGAGGGCTATGTGGATTTCCTTGTGCCTCACGCTGGAGAGTTGCTAACTAAACTCTACGACATTCTAGACTTGATTAGAAAGGGAGTAGATATCCTAAATCAGCCGGAGAGAATCGAGATTGCGTTTTACGAGGATGAGCGAACTAGAAACTGTTTCTATCAAATTACGCAGTTTCGTGGAGAACGTGTGTTGAAGCAGGATGAACTAACGCTAGTTCCATGTAGTGTGGTTCCAAAGCAGGCATAATTGGAGCATGCTTGGCACGCGCCCATACTGTAGTGCTTCGGTTCTCTGGGCGTTGCAGCCGTAGGAGGTTCAGATGACGGAGGATTCAGTCACATCAGCCGGCTGCGCACCTTAATCTTCTCGATGATCTCGCGAATGGAACCAAGGGCTAAGCCACACTTCATGCACTGATCTGCGTCGTAGGGGTTGACGTTGCCATAAGAGATGGGCAAGTGATCGTCTTAGAGAGCGTCTCTTAGAGCTTGTTTGCGAAATTTCCATAGATAGGTTTTGCCAGCGATTATGAGAGCGATCCGCTGGCTGAAAGGCGGACTGAGTCGGTCATGTTTCGATCACTTAAAGGAGTGGATCACCTTCCTTCGTTCACCAGACGCAGTACGGCCAGGCACAGGCTAGCCGAAGCAGGTCTGCTGCCTAGCCAGACGTTTGGTCATCACGTGAATCATTGCCAGATAGACAAACGCTTCGCTGGACGCGGTCAGGCGTTCGTAGTCCTTGCTCAATCGGCGCGAGCGATTCAGCCAACCGAATGTGCGCTCAACCACCCACCGCCGTGCCAGCAGCACGAAGCCACGGGCGTGGTCTGGACGCTTGACGATCTGGAGTATCCAGCCGCACATCCGTTTTACCCACTCAATCAATGCGCCTGCATAGCTGCCGTCCGCCCAGATCTTCTCCAAGCGTGGGCAATGTGGCTTGACTTTCTCCAGCAGCAGTTTGGCGCCATCGCGATCTTGAATGGCCGCCGACAGCACCAGGACTGCCAACACCAGCCCTTGCGTGTCCACCAGCGTGTGGCGCTTGCGCCCGTTGATCTTCTTGCCCGCGTCGTAGCCCCGCTCGCCGCCCATCTCGGTCGTCTTCACCGTTTGGCTGTCGATGATCGCCGCGCTCGGCTCGCCTTCTCGACCGTCCAATTCGCGCACCTCAATGCGCATCTCACGGTTGATACGCTCCCACGTGCCATCATCGCGCCATCGACTGAAGTAGTCATAGACCGTCTGCCACGGCGGCAGGTCATGTGGCAGCATGCGCCACGGACAGCCACTCCGTGCCAGATACAACAACGCATTCATGATCTCGCGAAGGTTCACCGTGCGTGGCGCGCCTCGTGTATTCGGTGGCGGCAGATGCGGCTTGAGCACCGCCCACTGTTGGTCGGTCAAATCCGTCGGGTAGGGCTTGCGCTTGGTCGGCATGCTGCTATTTTAGATTTCGCAAACAAGCTCTTAAAGGGTCAAACGGCAAGTTTGAGCATACGACGGATGCTGGCGATGTAAACGAAGGCTTCGCTGGAAGCAACGGTGTGTTCAAAGTCACGAGACAAACGGCGGTAACGCCCCAACCATCTGAAGGTGCGTTCAATGATCCAGCGTTTGGGCAACACCCGCCAGCCTTCGCCACCGGCCGGACGACGAACGAGGTCAAGCGTCCAACCGAGAAAGAGTTTGACCCAGTCCGCGATCTCTTGATACGCGCCATCCGCCCAGATGGTCTTGAGCCGACAATGGCAATTGTAAGACACGCACTTGATCTGATCGAACAGTTTTTGGAGCAGGCGCTTGCCGCCTGCCCCATCTTGAAGGCTGGCACTGTGCACCACCACCATCAGCACCAAGCCAGGGGGTCGCCGATCAGGTGGCGCTTGCGTCCCGGCGTGTGTTGATGCACATCGATCCCGCGGTGTTCTCCACCCTCGGAGGTTTTGACGCTCTGACTGTCGATGATGGCCGCACTCGGCGGCTCGGGAGCCTCGCTGAACCGACACGGCGTTGATCTGGGCGCACAGTCCGCTGTGCGTCCAGCGCCAGAAATACCCATACACGGTCTGCCACGGCGGAAACGTCTTCAGCAGCATCCGCCACGCACAGCCTGTGCGCGCCACATAGAGGATGCCGTTCAAGATTGCGCATCACGACCACTTCCGATGCCCTTTGGGTTGCTTCACAGGCAGGAGTGGTGCGATGAGCTCCCATTCGTTACACTTCAGGTCGGTCGGGTAGGTTGGGTTGACGAAAGACATCCGCCCAGCTTACCTGACTTTTTAAGAGACGCTCTCTTAGGTTGTTGTGCAGACATCGGCTTCCCCCTTCCTTCGTGGTAGATGCTTTACTTGTGCCGGAGGTTTAACACAAAGCATCTATTTGTCAACAAGAGGTGGGGCGCTTAGGTGACGCGATGCGTATAATTCCATGCGTGCCGACGATCCTTCGCGTGAAAGGGTATCGCTTCTTCTTCAACAGTCGCGAAGAGACGCGGCGACACGTTCATGTTTCAACTGCAGATGGCACTGCGAAGTTCTGGCTCGAGCCACTCATCGCGCTAGCACACTATTACAACATGAATTTCGAAGGAGCTCGCCGAGGCTGAGGAGATCATACGAGAACATGCAGACGACTTCCGAGCAGAGTGGGACAAACACTTTAACCAGTGAGGTCACCACGATCACTGCGCATGGCTTTTGGCTGTGGGTGGATGACCACGAGTACTTCGTGCCGTTCGCGGACTACCCGGCGCTCAAGCAAGCGACCGTAGAGCAATTGCTTGCTGTCAAACGCATTTCACCGACGCAATTCCACTGGGAAGCACTTGACGTTGATATCGAGCTTGACGCTTTGGAGCACCCAGAGCACTTTCCTCTCCGGTTCAAGCCGTAACCCAGAGAAACAAAGAAACCAGGTTTCTTCAAGAAACCTGGTTTCTCAATTGCTGGTTTCTATCTCACCGCCACACCCAGCGCCGCATGCGCTGCGGCCAACCGCGCGACCGGCACGCGGAACGGCGAACAGCTCACGTAGTTCAGGCCGGCCTCGTAGCAGAAGGCCACCGAGCGTGGGTCGCCGCCGTGCTCGCCGCAGATGCCGACTTCGAGCGCCAGTCGTGTGGCGCGGCCCTTCTGCACGGCCATCTTGATCAACTGACCTACGCCCTCGCGGTCGAGCGTCTGGAACGGGTTGTCGGGCAGGATGCCCTCTTCGACGTACTTGAGCAGGAAGCCGCGCTCGGCGTCGTCGCGCGAGTAGCCGTAGGTCATCTGGGTCAGGTCGTTCGTGCCGAAGGAGAAGAAC